>JAOUJW010000011.1 GCA_029882975.1 Gammaproteobacteria bacterium | reverse complement strand
TATGAGGCCTAAATTGTCAATTGCTTCGTTGAAAAACTTGAAAATATTCCCGATATTCCCTGCGTTTTTCGCCTCGCACTTACCAATTTATTCCTCATCTCTGCTCATTCAGGAATTAATCAGAGGTTCCTTAACTTATCTTGAGCTTTAATCCTTTATTTAATGAAAGGTATGACAATTCCCGCCTGTTTATCCGCGTCCACAGCATCGGCGATGCTAAATTGATCCAGGTAGCTCAGGAAGTTAGCGCTGGCTTTTTGTAATACAGATTTGAGGTTGCAAATAGGGACTACATTACAACGGGCATTCTTGTCGTTGAAACATTCCACGATGTCAAAGTTTGCTTCCATTTTTCTCACGACTGAACCGATGGTAATTTTTTCCGGTTTGTCTGCCAGTTGCATACCACCGTTTTTTCCTCGGGTGGTTTTAATAAATCCTTGGGTGGCCAAATGGTGGACCACTTTCACTAAGTGATTGCGAGACACACCATAATAGTCGGTTATTTCATCAATCGTGACCATCTCGGACGGCTTTAAACTCAGGTAGATGAGAACTCGTAGAGCGTAATCGGTGTGTAGTGTCAGCTGCATGATATTGGCAATTGTGGGATGGAACAAAAGTGTATCACGCTTCCTCGCGGAATGGGTCCAGTGTCAGAGTGGTTTTGTAAGTTATGCATGATATTTGTCATTTTAGTACGAAATCGATAGGAATTCTTGTTGACAATAGCAAAAGGAACTATAAAATGTATTTCAAATACATTAATAGATTGTGTGGCGAATACCACGCAATTGTATCCCATGTAAGTTAATAGGAGTTTAAAATGAGTGACACTTTATTTGAAAAATTGGGCGGTGAAGCAGCTGTAAACGCGGCCGTAGATATTTTCTATCGGAAAGTACTGGCTGATGATCGCATCAATTCTTTTTTTGATGATGTGGATATGGACGCTCAGGCGGCCAAGCAAAAAGCTTTTCTGACGATGGCCTTCGGTGGACCGCATAATTATACTGGTAAGGATATGCGTGAAGGGCACGCCCATTTGGTCGAGCGCGGCCTCAATGACACTCATTTTGATGCTGTTGTGGAAAACCTGGGTTCTACCTTAAAAGAACTCAATGTACCTGATGAACTGATTGCACAAGTGGCAGCTATTGCTGAAACCACACGTAGTGATGTGCTAGGCCGCTAAGCCTATGGTTCGGTTCGAGGGAAAAAAATACCAGGCAGAAGCGGAAGAATCCGTTTTGGAGTGTTTGGAACGCCACGGTATATCCGTTCCGAACTCCTGTCGCAGTGGTATTTGCCAGGGTTGCCTGATGCGCACGGTAGATGGCAACCCTCCCTCGAGCGCCCAAAAAGGATTAAAATCCTCCCTGATTAGTCAGAATTATTTCATGGCTTGCAGCTGTAAGGCTTCATTGGACCTGGAAGTGGCTCTACCCAATTCGGAGGGTTTCATATTTGACACGCAGGTTGTCCAAAAACAGCAGCTCAGTCCTGAGATTGTATGTGTCCGTTTAACAAGACCCGAGAACTACGATTATTTCTCTGGGCAAT
The DNA here is from genome assembly GCA_029882975.1 of Gammaproteobacteria bacterium. Classification (NCBI taxonomy): domain Bacteria; kingdom Pseudomonadati; phylum Pseudomonadota; class Gammaproteobacteria; species Gammaproteobacteria bacterium. The sequence goes on along the minus strand of JAOUJW010000011.1, from coordinate 143,769 downwards.
ATTTAACGCTTTACAAGGAAGCGGGGTTGGGTCGCAGTTATTCACTGGCCAGCGTGCCGCATATGGATGATTATTTGGAACTCCACGTGCGTAAAGTTGCAGGCGGGACAGTCAGCACATGGATCCATGAGGAACTGTGTGAAGGGGACAGCTTGCAAATCAGTCATGCAGCAGGAAACTGTTTTTATGTGGATAGCGATCCGGATCAACCCCTGTTGTTGATTGGGACCGGCTGCGGTTTGTCGCCCTTGGTTGGTGTCATACGTGCTGCTTTAACTCAGGGGCACCGAGGGCCCATAAAGTTGTACCACGGCAGCAGTAATGCAGCAGGGTTGTATTTGTTTGAACGCCTGCGGCATTTAAGCGAGGATTATCCCCAGTTTACGTTTGTGCAGAGCCAATCTCGCAACGCACCCGAAAATGTACGCCATGGCAGAGCCACGGATCTCGCACTGGCGGATCACCCCGATTTGAAAGGTTGGCGGGCGTTTATTTGCGGGACCACTGAGGTCGTGAAAGCCACCCGACGTGCGGTGTTTCTAGCCGGGACTTCCATGCAGGATATTTACAGCGATGAGTTTATCGTTCCTAAATACTGTTAGGCCACGCCGCTTCCTACTTGAAGTTTATCCCCCGTATTTTTTAAACAACTGTTGCGAAAACCACTGACTTTAAGCCGGAGTTGTAAAGCCGGTAAAACCTGTCGTAAAACCTGTCGTAAAACCAATGGTGCAGCGTCCCTGCTGCATAAGGTTCCAAGTTGTAACTAAGAAACCACACCATCGCTATCAATGAGTTCCTGAGGCAGTCTAAAAAACCACATTTGATAAATCGATGTTATCCACTGTACGGCAAAGGCCAATCCCATGAAGCCGCCGCTGATCATGACTACCCAAGCGAAGGGCTCGAACAGTTTAGTCAAGTACCAAGAGCCAATATCCAGGATAACCGCCAGGAAAGGAATCATGATGATGACACATTTGAGCCAGATGGGTTTAATGTAGCTGTGACAGAAAATAGAACTACAGATGAAAAAGATAAAAGTGATACCGAACAGGTGAATATGCGATACCCGTACCAGGGTAAACATGTCAAACCCGGTATCTTTTTGTACGGTTTCCTTTAGGCTGTCGAACTCACTTAGATTGGGGATATGGGGGTTTTTGCCACTGTGGCAGGTAACACAGCGGGCTTTGACTATTTTATCAATCCCGTTGGCTTTAAAGTCCTTTTCCTCGGCACCGCTGCGCACCCAAGCAACAATTTTGGCAGTTTCTTCACCGGGGAGCATATTGGCCATGGGACCTTTTAGTGCCGCCTCAAGCCGGGTATCGTTTTTGCTGCCGCTATAGGCAATGATGAGGTCGTCTACCGATAAGCCTGGATCACCGTCACGCCCGGCGTGGGACGCAAAGATATGAATCATGGCGAACAAATATCCTATCCCCAGCACGATGAGTGTAGAGGTATAGAGCACTCGCATGCCCATGGGCATAAATTGAAAATGAATACAACGCTGGGTGTTCATGTTTTTTCTCCCGCTTCTTTTTTAAAACGGAGCTGGGTCGCCTGGAGAATATTTTGCTTGACCTGTTGTCAGCTTTATCGTTTTCCAGGGTTGTGGTTCGGCTCCTGATTTATAGTTTAACTATTAGTATAGTCTAATACGTTAATAATTACTTGCATTGTTTTGTATCAGTTTAGTGAAACTAATTTTTCAAAGTTGCATTATAGGTTAAATGGCATAGTCTTAATGAATTGATAATTCAATGGAATTTGAGAAGGATCTGTGAGTACCCAATGAGTACCGATTCAGCCATTCAATCCGCCTATGATGTCTTAAATCGATCCATCTTATATTTTCGAGAGCAGCCGGTTGGAACCGCCGCGGCCGTGGACAATACGGTGGAAGCGGTAAACTACGAGGAATGTTTCATTCGTGATTTTGTTCCCAGCGCCATGGTGTTTCTCATGGATGGAAATACGGATATTGTGCGAAATTTTCTGCAAATGGTGGTTCGTTTGCAGGCTCAGCAGACGGTTATGGAAGGGCACGAACGGGCCATGGGCTTGATGCCGGCCAGTTTTCGCACTCCCAAAGAGGGAGAACCCTCCGCCGATTTTGGTGACCGGGCTATTGGTCGAGTGGCGCCAGTGGATTCTGCAATGTGGTGGATGCTGTTATTGCGCTCCTATGTTGTGGTGACGGGCGACATCGCCTTGGCCCACAGCCCGGAGTTTCAGGAAAGCATGCGCCAGACACTGCAACTGTATTTAAAAGAAAGTTTTGAGCAATCACCGGGTATGTTGGTGCCCGATGCCTCCTTCATGATTGATCGGCGCATGGGGGTCTATGGTCACCCATTAGAAATACAATCACTATTCTATGGTATGTTACACACTGCACAGGAATTGTTATTGGCCACCCCTGAAACCCAAACTCTGCTGAATAATGTGAGCAAGCGTCTGAAAACCTTGCGCTCTTATGTGCGTATCTATTACTGGTTGGATCGCCAGCGACTCAATGAAATACACCGGTTTCGCAGTGAGGAGTTTGGCGTGGATGCGGTAAACCTGTTCAATATCTACCCGGAAACCATTCCTGAATGGATCGATGGTTGGGTACCGGAACACAGTGGTTATTTTGTGGGAAACCTGGGGCCGGGGCGAATGGACTTTCGATTTTTTGCTTTCGGCAATTTGCTGGCTGTTATGTTTGGTTTGGCAACAGACGAACAATCCGTTCAGTTGATGGATTTGTATCGCCATCGCTGGGATGATTTGGTGGGCCAAATGCCTCTGAAAATTCTTTATCCAGCGGTGAGTGGTGAAAAATGGGCTTATACTACGGGCAGTGATCCCAAGAATGTGCCTTGGTCCTATCACAATGGAGGACATTGGCCTTGCTTGATTTGGGCTTTTGCCGGTGCGGCAATTCGCACCGGGCATCACGACCTGGCGCAAAAAATGTTGCAAACGGCTAAGGAGAAATTACCGCGAGATAACTGGCCGGAATATTATGACGGTCAAAAGGGCACATTGATTGGTCGACGTGCTAACTATTTTCAAACCTGGTCAGCCTGCGGTGTGATTGTGGCAGAACGGTTTTTGAATGACAGTGAGAGTTTACCGGTATTTGAGTCGTTTATTTTTTGATGGATCTGACATGAGTAGGCGTGTTGCAAGCGATTAATATAAATCAACTCAAATTCCCCAAAGCAGGAGCCAGTGCCACAGAGGCATTGAGTATTATGGCTTCGGCAGAGCCCGACATGAAAGCTTTAGAACGCACGATCATGCGCGATCCACTGGTCGCTGCCGCTTTGCTTAAATACGCTAACTCACCCATGTACCGCCGTGCCCAAGAGGTGGCCAACGTACCGGTTGCAATGCGGTTGTTAGGTTTAAAATCCATCCGCAGTGCCGTGGTGACCGCCATTTTACATGAAGTGGCCGCCACGGGTGGGATGGCAGGGGTGATTATGAGGCATTGCTTTCATGTGGCGCATCGCTGTCGTTTGTTGGCGCAGGTGTTGTGTCCCCACGCCAAGGATGATTTGGAATTTTTGGGTTTGGTGCATGATGTGGGGATGATTACTCTGGCGGTCAATTATGCTCAGGATTATGACGCTTTGCTCGCCGACGCCGACTCGGCATGCGGGATAACACAAAGAGAGAAAGCGGCGTTGGGGTATACGCACGATACTGTGGGTGCCATGATGGTAAAAGAGTTTCGGTTGCCGCAGTTGCATACGGAATTGGTGCATTCATTTCACAGTGGAATTCCTTTGCTGGATATCAATGATGAAATGCAACGTGATGCCTGTATACTGGAACTGGCGCACCACATGTATGCGGATGCTGTTGGCGCTAAAGCTGATATTGGAGTATCGATTCTGTGTGAAGAAACGCGTGATCGCGACAAGCTCTTGGCTTTCAGCGGTTTAACGGTGGATCAATATCAGGAAATACAACAGCAGGCGCAATAGTGTTGGCATAGTGATCTTCCTTAACAGCTTAAAATTTGCTCTAATGGCGTTTAACAATTTGCAGCAGCTTCTATGTCATTAGTTTCCATAAAAAACCTCAGTCTTGCTTTTGGCGAGCAAGTTCTATTGGACCGTGTGTCCCTGGAAATCCAGGCCGGCGAACGTATTAGTTTGTTAGGCCGAAATGGCTGTGGAAAATCTACATTTCTTAGGGTTTTGCAGGGCTTACAAACGGCAGATGAAGGCTCCTTTAGTGGTTTGGATGCCCATCAAATAACGGCGTTGGATCAAGAGGTGCCGTTTCAGGCGCAAACCCGTGTGTATGAGGTGCTTTCCTTGGGTTTGCCCGGGGCTGGGGCCTTATTAAACGAATATCATGAGCTGACACGACAACTGGCACAAGACCCCAATCATGGAGGGCTAAACCGATTGGCGGCCTTGCAGCACGATTTGGACGAGCTGGGTGCGTGGGGCTTGGATCAGAAAATAGCGAATATCTGTTCTGAACTGAATATTAATCAGGATTGGCAGTTGAATCAGCTCTCTGGAGGCATGATTCGAAAAGTCTTGTTGGCAAAGGCGTTTATGTCTGAGCCCAAGTTGCTGCTTTTGGATGAGCCCACAAACCATTTGGATATTGCAACCATCGAATGGTTGGAAAATGTTTTATTGAAGTTTAGCGGTGCGGTGTTGTTTATCAGTCATGATCGGGCGTTTGTTCAAAAAGTTTCCACTCGTATTTTAGAGTTGGATCGAGGTTGGATGACATCCTGGAATGGTGGGTATAAGGACTATTTGGAGAAAAGAGAACATCGCTTGGCCGTGGAACAGGAGCACCATGCTCAGTTTGATAAGAAGCTGGCTCAGGAAGAACAATGGATTCGTCAGGGCATAAAAGCCCGTCGGACTCGAAACGAAGGAAGGGTTCGGGCGCTGAAAGCTTTGCGCCAACAAAGAGAACAACGGCGCCGGCAAGGCGGTACCGCCCGACTCAGCGGCAGTGATGGAGATGCCTCCGGTAAGCTGGTAGCCCAACTGAGCGATGTGAGTTTAACCTTGGACGGCAAAGTGTTGGTTAAGGATTTTTCTCTACGAGTTTTACGCGGCGATAGAATCGGTTTAATCGGCCCTAATGGTATTGGTAAATCGTCTTGGATCAAATTGTTGCTGCAAGAACTCCTACCCGATTCCGGTAACGTTGAGTTGGGAACCAAGTTGCAAGTGGCCTATTTTGACCAGCAACGACAACAATTGGAACCGGATAAGAGTCTCATTGATAATCTCAACTTGGGTAGTGATACCGTTACGGTGAATGGTAAGAGCAAGCATGTGATCGGTTATTTGCAGGACTTCTTATTTACTCCCCAAAAGGCCAGGGAGCCGGCAAGAAATCTATCCGGTGGTGAACGTAATCGATTGATGTTGGCGAGGATCTTGTGTCGGCCATCCAATGTGTTGGTCTTGGATGAACCCACTAATGATTTGGACGTGGAAACATTGGAGTTGCTGGAAGAGTTACTATTGGATTATAAAGGAACTTTGATCTTGGTAAGCCATGATCGGAGCTTTATTAATAATGTTGTTTCCAGTACTCTGGTGTTTGAAGGTGAGGGGGTAATTCGAGAATACGTTGGCGGTTACGATGATTGGCTCAGGCAACGCGCGGCTTCGGAGCCGATGCAGGCTAAAATACTCAGCAAGAGTGATACTAAATCTGCTAACCTTAAATCAAAACGGAGCAAACTCAGTTACAAGGATCAACGAGAACTGGCGCAATTGCCCGCGTTGATTGAACAGTGGGAGCAGGAAAAACAGCAGGTGGAAAACTCTGTCAACAGTGTGGAGTTTTATCAGCAGGATCAGGCAATAATTGGTGAAACGCTGGAGCAGTTAAGAATCCTGGGGGAAAAAATCGAACAGGCCTACGCTAAATGGGAAGCTCTGGAAAATGGGTAAAAATGGTGCCTGAACTAAAATAGATTCTGTGTGCTGATAAAGTAACCGATTGTCCAGTAAATGACCGATGCAAGTACCAAGCTGGAACCGTAAACGAGTATGAGTTTCATGGTCAATTCCTTGAATTAGGATGAGGCTAATTAGTGAGCGAGACATTGCTTGAGACAACCACGCTTTAATTGTTAGATAAAATTGGTTTTGACGAAAGACTTTTTATGGTAAATGTGTAAAAATATAGTAAAAGTTATGTTTCCCGTGGAGGCCACATGTATATCGCTATCCTAGAAGATGACCCAGGGCAGGCGAAACTGATGACTGTATGGTTGGAAAAAGCCGGCCATGCCTGCAAAACCTTTTTTACCGGGCAGTCCTTTATTGAAAATGTTGCCCATGAACGTTTTGGGTTGTTGATTCTGGATTGGGAATTGCCGGATATCAAAGGCGATGTGGTTCTGCAGTGGGTACGCAAAAATATGGGATGGGAAATCCCTGTTTTATTTATGACTTTTCGTGATGGCAGCGATGAGGTGGCAAGTATTCTGAAATTGGGGGCAGACGATTTTGTTTCCAAATCCGTCGAACGCAATGAGCTATTGGCCAGAATTGACAGTCTCGAGCGTCGTGCCACCATTTCTCAGCAGGATCAATCCGTAATTAAGCTCGGTGAATATGTACTGGACAGCGGGGAGCATCGGGTCACCCGTTTTGGCAAAGAAATAAAGTTAACACCCACAGAGCTAAAATTGGCCATGTATCTGTTTCAAACCACGGATAAGCTTCGAACTCGGGCCGATTTGCTGGCCAATGTTTGGGGCAGGAGTGCTGAAATCAGTACAAGAACTGTGGATATTCACATCAGCCGTTTACGCAAAAAACTGGAATTGTTTCCGGAAAATGGCTGGTTACTGGAGTCTGTTTCCGGATCCGGTTATCGCTTGGTGCAATTGGCAACCGACACAGTCTGAACCCCGGTCTTTGGCTGTAATCTTTGGCGCTATTGGGCGCTCTCTTTATGTGGGCTCATGGTCCAGTCACACTTTTCTTAAAATTGATCTATACTTCAATGTGTTAACTCGTTAAACAGCGCTGCTGCGTTATCAAAAAAACCAAACCAAACCAAACCAAACAAAAGGAATGGATATGCCAAAGCCGCAGGACGGCTTGTACATATTGTTGATCAGTGTTCATGGTCTGATTCGAGGTAAAAATCTAGAGCTTGGCAGGGACGCAGATACCGGAGGACAAACCAAATACGTTGTAGAGCTGGCTCGTGCCTTGGGACGGAATCCGGCAGTGGCCAAGGTGGATCTCATCACGCGTCAGGTTTTGGATAGTAAAGTCGATAGGGATTACGGCGAACCGTGGGAATCATTGGACCTTCCGCAGCAGGGTGATGAGGGTTCTTTACCCAATGATGGCTCTACCAAACAAAATTCCAAAGTATCCATTGTCCGTTTGCCCTGTGGTCCTCGGCGCTATTTGCGCAAAGAGGTGTTGTGGCCGTATTTGGATATTTTGGTGGACAATATTCTGCAGCATCTTCGAAGTATTGGTAGAAATCCCGATATCATACACGGTCACTATGCGGATGCCGGTTATGTCTGTGCTCGTCTGGTGCAATTGTTGGGCGTTCCCATGCTGTACACCGGACATTCCCTGGGCCGAGTGAAACAGATGCGGTTACTGGAAAAAGGCAGCAATGCGGAAACAATAGAGTCCCAATACAATATGACTCAGCGTATTGAAGCAGAGGAAATTGCATTGGGAAATGCCAATCTGGTCATTACCAGCACACACCAAGAAGTCCAGGAGCAATACAGCCGCTATGAGAATTACCATCCGCGGCGCATGTTGGTGGTTCCCCCCGGCGTAGAGTTGGCGGGATTGAGCGGTGCCGGCAGTGATACTTTGCCCCAATCCTCCATTGCGACACAGATAAACCGTTTTCTTAACAATCCGAGTAAACCCATAGTTTTGGCCTTGTCACGACCCGATGAGCGCAAAAACATTGTGTCTCTTATTAAAGCATTTGGGGGGCATCCTAAGCTTAGAGAAATGGCGAATCTGGTTATTATTGCCGGCAATCGAGATGATATACAAACTGCAGACAATGGGCCCAAAAAGGTTCTAACCAATATATTGTTACATATTGATCGGTATGATTTGTACGGTAGCGTGGCATACCCCAAACACCACGATGCTAAGGACGTGGGCGATATATACCGTTTGGCGACACTCAGTGGTGGTGTGTTTGTGAACCCCGCGTTGACAGAACCCTTTGGCCTAACATTGATTGAAGCGGCTTCTTACGGTCTACCGTTAGTCGCCACTCACGATGGCGGTCCCAGAGATATTATTGGTGCGTGCGAGAACGGTTTGTTGGTGGATCCCTTGGACATTGATGCAATGGCCGGCGCTATTGTGCAAGTGTTAAGTAATAAAGAACAATGGCGTTTATGGTCACAAAACGGCTTGAACCGCGTGATGGAACATTTCTCCTGGCAAAGCCATGTAAATAAATATCTCACAGCGGTGGACAATGTGATCCGTAACTCCCGCCGTGTCAGTGATGTTAAGCCCTTAAGGAAAAACCGTTTGATCCAAGTTGAGAAGTTAATCGTTTGTGATATCGACAATACCTTGATCGGTGATGAACAAGGCTTACGCGAATTGTTGGATGTGGTGCAGCAGTCTCATGGTCAAATCGGTCTGGCCGTTGCCACCGGCAGACGTTTGGATAGTGCTTTGGAAATTCTAAATCATTGGGGTGTGCCCGTACCCGACCTGTTGATTACCGCGGTGGGTAGTGAGATTTTTTACGGCCATAGTATGGTGTCTGATAGTGACTGGTGTAATCATATAAACTATCGCTGGAATCCCAGCGCCATTCGCGATGTGATTGGACGCATGCCCGGTCTGAAGCTACAGGCCAACTCCGAACAACGAAAACATAAAATCAGTTATTTGGTGAGCCAGGACAAGGCTAAGCCTATGCGCGAAGTTCGGGCCCAATTGCGTAAACGGGATTTGCACGCCAAATTGATTTACTCGCATCAAGCATATCTGGACATACTACCGGTTCGAGCATCCAAAGGACTGGCAATCCGTTATCTGGCCATGAAGTGGGGGATCAAGCCGGAGCATATTCTGGTGGCGGGAGATTCGGGAAATGACGAAGAGATGCTAAAGGGCAATACATTGGGTGTTGTTGTCGGTAATTACAGTCAGGAGTTGGCCAAGCTTAAAGGCAGACCCCACGTTTATTTTGCGACAAATTCTTACGCCGCCGGGATAAAAGAAGGTATAGAACACTATGAATTCCTGGCACCGGTTCGCAGCGTGGCCGGTGACGAGTCTATCGCTGTGAATGAGGGTCAAGAAGAAGCAACATTACAGGAAATGGGAACTGACAGCGATGTTTGAATTATTACTGAATATTTCGCAGAAAAATAAGGAACAGGTGTATCTATTATTGCGGCATTATTTGGCACTGGAGCGCCGGTTTTTGTTGCGCTCAGACTTGTGGGATGAGTTTGCGCTTTTTTTTAAGAATGATCCGGAAGTTCTTGAAAGCCCTCTGGCCCGCTTGATTGCCCATTCGCAAGAAGCTGCGCTGGAAGCACCGTGGGTATATGTGGCGGTTAGGGAACGAGTGGGCAAATGGGTGTATATACAATTTCATCTGGATACGGTGGAGTTCCAACAGGTCGATGTGTCGCAATTTTTGTTTTTTAAAGAACGTTTGGTTCTGGGAAAGGATCAGGCCCGAGAACTCACCCTGGAGTTGGACTTAGGGCCGTTTAACCGGGATTTTCCCAAATTGAAAGAGTCCCGTTCTATCGGGCGGGGGGTGGAGTTTTTGAATCGGCATTTGTCGTCACGGTTGTTTGCCTCTATCGACAAGGGTGATAAACGTCTCTTGGATTTTTTACGAGTGCACCAATTCAAGGGGCAACAACTTATGTTAAACGACCGGTTGGCGGACGTGTCCGCCCTCAGTTCGGCTTTGCGCCGTGCTGAAGATTATCTGTCCGGTCAACCGCAAGACGCCGGCTGGGTCGATGTGGCGCACGTACTGCAGTCATTGGGATTTGAGATCGGTTGGGGAAATACAGTTCAACGTATTCGCGATACATTACTACTGTTATCGGCCATACTGGAGGCACCCGAACCGAGCGACCTGGAACGTTTTTTGGGTCGCGTGCCTATGATATTCAGTATGGCGGTGTTGTCGCCACACGGCTTTTTTGGGCAATCCAATGTGTTGGGATTGCCGGATACCGGTGGGCAAGTGGTGTATATTCTGGATCAAGTGCGGGCGCTGGAAAAAGAAATGCGCCATCGCTTGGCCGAGCAGGGTTTGGCAATCGAACCGCAGATTATCATTGTGACACGCTTGATTCCGGAGGCGCAGGGAACCAGCTGCGATCAACGTTTAGAGCCCGTGATGGGTACGGAAAACACCCGCATACTTCGGGTCCCGTTCCGCTCTCAAAGTGGTGAGGTGGTGCCGCATTGGATTTCCCGTTTTGATATCTGGCCATACCTGGAACAATTTGCACTGGACGTGGAGAATGAATTACAAGCTGAGCTGGGTGGACGTCCCGATTTAATGGTGGGAAATTATTCCGATGGTAATTTGGTGGCCACCTTATTGGCGCAACGTCTAGGTGTTACTCAATGTAACATAGCCCACGCTTTAGAGAAGACAAAGTATTTACATTCGGATTTGTATTGGCAACAGCATGAAAGCCAGCATCATTTTTCCTGTCAGTTCACCGCGGATTTGATCTCCATGAACGCAGCGGATTTCATTATCACCAGCACGTATCAGGAGATCGCGGGTAATGAAGATAGTCTGGGACAGTATGAAAGTCATCAGGCTTTTACCATGCCGGCTTTGTACCGAGTGGTGAACGGAGTAGACATATATGATCCTAAATTCAATATTGTATCCCCGGGTGCGGATGCGGATATTTACTTTTCCTATAAAGATGCAGAACGACGTTTGCAGGGCTTGCATTCGGATATTAAGGATCTGATTTATGGTTCAACCCGGTCCGATTCACGCGGTGTGTTACAGGATCATAATAAACCGATTATTTTTACTATGGCCCGCCTGGATGTGATTAAGAATATAACGGGTTTGGTGCAATGGTATGGCGAGAACAAAAAATTACAGAATGCGGCCAATATGCTGGTGATTGCCGGGCACATCGAAGTAGATAACTCAGGTGATGAGGAAGAGCGGTCACAGATTGTTCGCATGCACGAACTAATGAGCGAATACAATCTCGATGATAAAGTGCGTTGGGTAGGCGCACGTCTGGATAAAAGTTTTACCGGGGAGTTGTATCGATACATTGCCGATGAAGGCGGAGTGTTTGTACAGCCGGCTTTGTTTGAAGCTTTCGGTCTCACTGTTATCGAAGCTATGGTGTGTGGCTTGCCGACTTTCGCCACTTGTTACGGGGGGCCACTGGAGATAATCACCCATGAGCATTCCGGGTTTCACATCGACCCCAATCATGGTGAAGAGTGCGCTGAGAGGATTTGCGACTTTATTTGCCGGAGTTCGTCCGACGAACGTGTTTGGGCCGCGATATCCGATCAGGGTATGAAGCGGGTACAAGAGCGATACACATGGGCCTTGTATGCGGAGCGTATGATGACTCTGTCGCGGATTTACGGCTTTTGGAAATACGTAACGGATCTGGAACGGGACGAAACCCGTCGATATCTGGAGATGTTCTATTCTTTGCAATATCTGCCTTTGGCGAGGCAACTGGATCGATAGACCGAATAAGGGGGTAGCATGCGTCCGGCTGTGTTTGGAGAGGTGCTGTTTGATTGCTTTGAAGATGCAGAGGTGATGGGTGGTGCTCCGTTCAATGTGGCATGGCACTTGGCCGGATTTGGTTTGAACCCTTTAATGCTCTCCGCCGTGGGGGAGGATGAGCGTGGCGAGCAACTTTTGCAGGCTATGCAGGACTGGGGTATGGATACATCGGGAATGCAACGCAGTTCTTATCCTACCGGGCAGGTACGAGTGGACATTGTCGATGGTGAGCCCAGTTACGACATTGTCACCGATCAGGCCTATGATCACCTGCAGCCACAACCCATACAGAAGGCCTTGGCAGTAGCGGATTTTGGTTTGTTGTATCATGGCTCTCTGGCTGCACGATCGGATAGCAATCGCCGCTTGCTTGCGGATATCACGGCGGAAAAGACGGCCTCTACGTTTGTGGACGTGAATCTGCGGCCTCCCTGGTGGGAGTTTTCTCAGGTGCGAGGTATGGTGAATAGGGCCAGATGGCTCAAACTCAATCTGGACGAATTCGTTACTCTGTATTTTGGTGATGCGCCGCCGGCTGATTTGGCAGACAGTCTCTTGTTGGAAGACATGGCCAGGGATATTGTGAATAACAGTGCCATGGAATTATTGGTTATTACCCTGGGTGGGCGCGGCGCGTTGTGCGCCAGTAGCGAGGGTTGCGAACGGGGCTTGCCGGTACCGGCAGAATCCATAGTGGACACAGTGGGGGCAGGAGATTCCTTTAGCGCAGTGATGATTGCGGGAATTCTGCGGGGTTGGTCTATGCACGATACTTTGCAACGTGCCCTGAACTTTGCGTCTGCCATTTGTCAGAATAAAGGAGCCACCAGCAGCAACCGGGAACTGTACGAGGGTTTTATACAAGCCTGGGGAATATGATGGCCGGTGTGATAGCATTTGTGTTATTCAGCAGCAGTCTTATTGAAAATGTACCAAGAGGTAGACCATGTCTTTAGGGCCGGTAATGATGGATTTGCGTGGCACCGCAATAGATGCGGATGAGCGGGAAATGATGCAGCACCCACTGGTGGGAGGTGTCATTCTGTTTACCCGAAATTATGAATCACCGCAGCAAATCGCCCGGCTGGTTACCGAGATTCATAATATACGTGCACCCCACCTGTTGGTTGCCGTGGATCATGAAGGCGGTCGGGTACAACGATTTCGAGATGGCTTTACCCGGTTACCACCGGTCGGTGAGTTGGGTGTCCTGGCAGAAAAAGATATAAAGCAAGCCGAGTCTATGGCGCAAACCTTAGGTTGGTTAATGGCCGTGGAACTGCGGGCCGTAGGGGTGGATTTTAGTTTTGCACCGGTGTTGGATATGGACCGGAATATCAGCGATGTTATTGGTGATCGGGCTTTTCATAAAGAGCCGGATAAAATCAGCCGCTTGGCACAAGCGTATCATCGCGGTATGCATCAAGCAGGGATGGCATCCACCGGGAAACACTTTCCCGGTCACGGTTCAGTCAAAGCCGATTCTCATGTGGCTTTTCCAGTAGACCATCGTCAGTTTGCAGATATTGAAATGGAGGACATGGTACCGTTTGAGCGGTTAATTCAAAACGGCTTGGCAGCTATTATGCCTGCCCACGTGATTTATCCTGCGGTGGATGCCCATCCGGCGGGGTTCTCTCGGTTTTGGCTGCAGGATGTATTGCGCCGGCGACTCGGGTTTCAAGGTGTGATATTCAGTGATGATCTGAGCATGGAGGCCGCCAGTGTGGCCGGCGACGTGGTGGCGCGGACTCAGGCGGCACTGGCCGCCGGTTGTGATATGGCTTTGGTGTGTAATGACACAGAGGCAGCTTCCAAAGTGCTGGACGGCTTGGGTGAGTACCACGAGCCCGTATCGCAATTGCGCTTGATACGCATGCATGGACGTTTAAACAGGGCTTGGGATTCTCTGCGCCAGGATCCACAGTGGCAACAGGCTTTAAGGGCCGTAGAGCAATTCTCCGCTGGAGATACTTTGGAATTGGACATTTAAACCTTATCGTTGCCAACCATTCGCACCGTTCCAAATCACATTCGAGAATCCCCGTCCCAGCTGACGGTGTTACAATCTGGAATATAAAAGATAAGACAGGAGAGACTTTTGGATTTTTTAGAAAAACTGGACCTATCCGGACAAGCCTGGGTTCTACAGGTATTTGTGGTCGTATTGATTTTTCTGGTGGTGGACTTTATTCAGCGGCGGGTATTGAAGCGTTTTGAGGCACGTCTGGCGGCAACTCCGAACCCCTGGGACGATGCAGTGCTGACCTCAGCACGGGCGCCCCTTGGTTTGCTGATTTGGGTGGTGGGTCTCAGTATTGCCGTGCAGGTGGTGGATGCCAATGCCAAGACGGATTTATTTGTCTATGTAGAACCTGCGCGCAACATTGGGGTGATAGTTTGCATTACCTGGTTTTTGGTTCGATTTATTAAGCAGGCCGAGGTCAATATTATTCAGGCGCGCCGGAGTAAAGGTGTTGATGTCGATGTTACCACCATGGATGCCATAACCAAGTTGTTACGTCTGGCTGTAATGATTACCGCTGCGTTGGTGGTGTTACAAACCTTGGGATTCAGTATTTCCGGTGTACTTGCCTTTGGTGGGGTAGGTGGTATTGCCGTGGGCTTTGCTGCCCGGGATATGTTAGCGAATTTTTTCGGCGGATTGATGATTTATCTGGACCGTCCCTTTTCTGTAGGTGACTGGATCCGTTCGCCGGATCGCAATATCGAAGGGACGGTGGAGAACATCGGTTGGCGCCTGACAGTGATACGGACTTTTGATAAGCGTCCTTTGTATGTACCCAACAATGTGTTTACCAGTATTGCGGTGGAAAACCCCTCACGTATGCTCAATCGCCGTATCTATGAAACCATAGGGATACGTTATGATGATGCCGCCAAAATGGCCAATATTGTGGCTGAGGTGGAAGCTATGTTGCGATCTCACAGTGACATAGATCAGCAACAGACGTTGATGGTAAATTTCAATAGTTTTGCCCCATCGTCCTTGGATTTCTTTGTGTATACCTTTACACGTACGACCAATTGGGTGGCGTATCACCAGGTGAAGCAGGATGTGTTGTTAAAAATCAACGACATTATTGCTGCCCATGGTGCCCAGATTGCCTTTCCTACATCCACGCTGCATGTGGCGGACGAGGTGATGATGCGTCAGATGACCTGAGGCGGTTCTGGTATTGCACCGCTTTGGCTTCTATAATGCCCGCCTTGTCATTTGATAATTGTACTGGAGTTGGAGAGGGGGTATGGCCGATAAGTTATTGATAATAATGGTTAATTCAGATCCTGCTAATGCGGCTGAGCTGGGGCCGCCGTTTTTTCAAGCCACGGTAGCTGCGGCCATGGAATACGAGGTGGAAATTGTTTTAACCGGTTTGGCCGGTAAACTGGCTCAAAAGGGCGTAGCTTCCCAGATACCCTTGCTGCCGGGTAGAGAGAAAACCGTATACCATGCCATGCAGGAAGCCCATGAGGCCGGTGCCAAGTTTAAAGTATGTACTCCAGCCATAGAGTTGTGGGGTGACGATCTGATACCGGAAATCAGTGAAACCGTGGGTGGCGCCTATGTAATTAGCGAGGCCATGGACGACGACACGGTGACTTTTACTTACTAAGAATACCTACAAAAAAACCTGGCAAGAATGATAAGCACATGAGTATAACAGCACAACACGCCCAAGAGGTGTTGGATAATGCGGACCTTTGTCTCGGTCGGGAGCAAATTTCCCAGGCCGTGCAAAGACTGGCCGTACAGATTACGGAAAAGTACCGGCATTCCAATCCCTTGGTGTTATGCGTCATGAACGGCGGTTTGATTTTTTGTGCTGAGCTATTGGTGCAGTTACGTTTTGTGCTGCAATACGATTATATACATGCTACCCGATATCAAGGCGCCACTCGCGGTGGTCAATTGGATTGGATAGCGGAATCCGGAATTTCTCTTCAAGGGCGGCACGTTTTGATTGTGGATGATATAAATGACGAGGGCTTAACCCTAAAAGCCATTGTGGATCACTGCAAAGACAAGGGAGCCGCTTCAGTTGCCAGTGTGGTGATGGTGGAAAAACAACACCAGCGACGCCTGGGGGTGGAGGCGGATTATTGTGGCTTGAGCGTTCCGGATCGTTATGTTTTTGGTTATGGCATGGACTATAAGGGTTATTTACGAAATTTACCGGAAATTTATGCGGTGAAGGAATAGGAGGTACGGTGGCGGATCTGGCTATAATCGGTGGAACCGGATTGACCAAACTGGAAGGTTTGACCATTCTAAATCGGGAAATTGTACATACCCCATACGGTGATCCTTCCGGCCCTGTCAGTCACGGGGAGAGGGACGGAAAAAAGATCCTGTTTTTGCCACGTCACGGTTACGGGCATACCATACCACCGCATAAAATTAACTACCGGGCAAATGTTTGGGCTTTGAAAGAAGCCGGTGCTTCCCGTGTTTTGGCTGTGGCCGCCGTTGGTGGTATCACCCCTGCCATGAGTCCCAATGCCTTGGTGATACCGGATCAAATTATTGACTACACCTGGTCACGGGTACCAACCTATTTCGAGGAAGGTTTGCAACACGTGACCCATATTGATTTTACCCAACCATACAACCAAGCCATGCGCAGTTTATTATTGCAGGCTTCCGCAGCTGCCGGTGTCAACGCCATTGATGGGGGAACCTATGCAGCCACCCAGGGGCCACGGCTGGAAACGGCAGCGGAGATCAATCGGCTGGAGCGGGATGGGTGTGATATTGTGGGTATGACCGGCATGCCTGAGGCGGCCTTGGCACGGGAGCTGGAGTTATCGTATGCCACGTGCGCAGTGGTTGCCAATTGGGCGGCTGGGCGCAGCGAAGGGGAAATCACCATGGAAGATATAGAAAAGCAACTGGGGCAGGGAATGCAAAAGGTCTTAAAAGTACTGGAAGCTCTGGTAAAGCAAATTTAGTGTCATGCAAGTTTGTTATTAACCCGTTCACATTTAGGGACGATAACATACTAAGCGTATACGAAAAATAGGGCCGAAATTGTGCTGCAGAAGTCCAAGTCTTTGATTTTGCTGCTGTCTCTAATAGCATTTGTGCTGCTGTTTAGCGGCTTTCGGTTCTTGCGGGGCGAATTATCCCTCCATGCCAGTTTGTCCGGCATGGCAGAAAAGTGGCCTCAGGTGAGGCTGCTGAGAAATCCGGAGTTAGAGGATTTTGCACCCAAAGAGTGGAAAAACTCCTATATGGATATTAATGCCACTGAAATCAGCGATGTTAATCTTACCAAGCTGTTACCCGTGCTGATGCTGGAATTAGACAAGTATCCTCCGTCTTTGTTAAATAAAAACCTGGAAGCGGTGGTTGTAGTGGAAAGCTTCAGCTTGTCCGGCGTCAACCAGCTCAGTGCTAATGTAGGAAAACGTATTTACTTAACGCGGGCAGCACTCAGCAATCCTCTGGAAGGATACGCTGCGGTGCATCGGGAGCTGACCGGGGTGCTCCTGCGCCACCACGATTTCCCCTTAATGAAGTGGGGACGCCATATGCCGGACTACCGCGAAACGGTCAGTATCTCCAGTTTTTTGCAAATGGAAATCAACGAGGAAAGTAAGGAAAGCTGTGATCCCGGTAAAAGTATCGACGAACAGTTGCAACATGCCGGTTTGGATCGTTTGCAATTGGAAAGCGAAATTGGTCTCATGTCCTCGCGCCTTTTTTCTGAACCTAAGGTATTGAAGTCGCAGGCGCGGGAAAATGAGCAAGTGTCCGCAAAACTGGATTTACTTACCGGTTTCTACAACAAGCTTGAACCGGGGTACGCCTGGCAGTTCTAGCATCTGTTTCACTTCTCGGTTTCATTTTGGGTTTACGTTTCCCAATCCCATCTTAATCCAACCCAATCCCACTCCATAAGGCGGAATGGTTTGCGTATTTCACTGCGCAGACTTTAAGCAACTGGTGTTCCAGGTGCTATGATATGATGCGGCCTTTGACCGATCCGGGGGTAATAGATGAAGGCAAATGAACTGAAAAAAGGCATGGTGATCAATATTGACGGTAACCATGTCATGGTCAATCAAGTCCATGTGCAGACCGCATCGTCTCGCAGTGGTAATACCTTGTATAAAATAAAAGGCCGCAATGTGGTTAACGGTCAGAAATTCGACTTTGCCATGAAAGGAGATGAGACGGTGCAAGCGGTGGAGTTTATTCGTCGTCCGGTACAAATGCTCTTTAGCGATAGCGAAGCCTGCACGTTTATGGATCAGGAGACCTATGAGCAGCATGTGTTGCCACTGGACATGATCGAAGAAGAAAAGCTGTATATGACGGATGCTATGGAAGGTTTGTTTGTATTGATTGCGGACGAACGGGTATTAGGTGTCGTTTTGCCGCCCACCGTGTTATTGCAAATCGAAGATACAGCCCCTGGAATAAAAGGCGCTTCGGCTGCTGCGCGCACCAAGCCGGCGACCTTAACCACCGGCTTGGTGGTTCAGGTGCCGGAATACTTGAACGCAGGAGAAACGATCAAAGTCAATACGGATACGGGAGAATACATGTCCCGAGCTTGATGGCATTCGCTGTGCTATGTTTAAAGAACTCATGCAATCGGGGCTATAGGGAGTGAGGATGACGCGACAGAAAAGTGGGGTGATATGGCTGGGTTTTGCACTCATGGTGGGTCTGTCGCCGGCGGTTTTTGCGCAGCAAAAAGACGAGTCGGGCCGGACACAAACCACAAGTGAACCACAAAAGCATAAATCAGATCCATCGGAGCTGTTACACCGGGATCATCCTTTGGTGGGAAAGATTTGGAATGCCGGGGCTGGAATGTTTGTGGATAAACAAAGTTTGCTGTCGCGGTTGTTGGATGGCGAATATATTTTGCTTGGCGAAACCCACGATAACCAGTCCCACCATGAGCATCAAATTTGGGTGATAAAAGAATTACAAAATCATTTTCACAAACGCAAACGCGGCGCTAAAGCCGCTGTTATGTTTGAGATGATTACCGAAAAACAGGCGCAACAGCTGGATAAAAAGAGCCGTCGTTCCCTAACAGGGCTGTTGGCCGTACTCAACAAAGAAAAAACTGGCTGGAAATACAATGTTTATTACAAGCAATTATTTGCTGCGGTAATCAAAGCGGGGTTTCCCATTTATCCGGCCAATTTGGACAGAGAAGATATAGTACAAATTGTGATGAAAGGCGAAGATCATATTCCCAAGGCGATTAAAACCACAATGGATGCCAACCGCTTTAATGAACAGCAAAAAGAGTCCTTAAAGCAGGAGATTATCGAATCTCACTGCAACATGGCAAACGATGGTATGGTTGCCGGGATGACTTTGGCGCAACGGGTCAAAGATGCGTTTATGAGCAACAGCCTAATGGATAACGAGCCAAAAAGCGTAAAAGTACTTATTGCCGGTTCCGGACATGTGCGCGCCGATCGGGGTATTCCTATGTATGTAAAGCAACGTCATGGAGATGCAAAACTTATAAGTTTGGCGTTTATGGAAGTCACGGACGGGGAACTTGCAGTGGATTATTACCGCGAGCGTTGGGGTGAAGCACATTTGCCGTTTGACTATGTTTGGTTTACACCCAGAGCTCAGCGCGAAGATCCTTGTGAGGCTTATGCCAAGTATTTAAAGAAAAAACATGGGGAAAATACCCAACAGGAAACGGATAAACAGTCTGATAGTTCTGCACAGTGAGTTTACATTAAGATGTGATTCGTTCGCTCAAGGCTCAACATAAAAAACAAGATACAAGAGAAGTATGATGCATGGATAGTTCTATGACAGCCCTATGGAATATAGTTGGCGACATTCTTGCCCGGTTTGATTTTACGGATGCGCTGGTGATTTGCACCAATGTACTTCTCATGTTGTTTTCCCGCCGTATTATGAGCGCCATTTATCATGAGCCGCCGGACAATGCTCAGTTTCGTTGGCGGGTGAATATTTTTCGTCTGTTTAATTTGCTGATTATTTTTCTGTTTAGTTATTACCATCTGCATATGGTGCAGGACAGTAAGGGCTGGGCTTTTCAGGCGCTGACCATTAGTGTCATATTGTATTTCAGTTACCTGGGACTGCATTTATTGCATTTTTTCGTGCGACGGCGCTATGGCAAAAAACGGGAAGTTGAAGGGCAGTGGCAGGTGGTGGAGACTTATAATTCCCGTCTGTTGAACATTTTCGCCAGCATTTTTGTCTTCATTATCGCCCTGATTTCAGTAATTCGAGTACTGGGTTTTGACAGTCTATTGGAAGCCGGTGGTGTGATTGGCTTCATTGGAGTGTTCCTGGCATTAACGCAGGGTGCTTGGGCGCCGGATATGTTTAGCGGGTTAATCATTCTCAATAGTGGTATGGTGGAAGTCGGGGATGTCATTGAACTGGATGAAGGCAGTAAATCCATTAGCGTGGTGTACAAAACCAAGGTATTTCATACGGAACTGCTCAACCTGGTGAACAACCATCGCATAATGATTAAGAATTCGCGTTTGCGTGAGCATACTATTCACAATCTATCCAAATTCGCATCCGCACGGGGTTTAAGGGAAAATCTACATTTCAAAATCGACTACAGCATGGATGAAACTCGGGTAAGGTCCATGTTTGAAAAGGCATATGCAAAAGCCTGTGCCGATGCCGAAATTGCCGTAGACGCCGGCTTACCGTTTGAAGTGGCAGTCATGGACACGGGCGACTATGCGGTGGAATGGTGTGTTTACTACTACACCAAGGAAGTCAAACAACTGCTAAAAACTCGTTATAGGATGCGGGAAACCATTCTGCAAACCTCTAAAGAGTGCGGAATCTCTCTGGCAACACCGGTTTTACACACGTCAGTATCTTAAGCTTGTATTTCTACGGGGCTTTTGTAGAATGCTATTCTAGTGCAGTATTTCCGGCACCGGAGCGGTTTCGGTGCTTAGTCCGATTTCAAGGAAAATAACAATGAAAAATCTATCCTTGCTGATTCCAGGGGTTTTTCTGTTCGTGCTGAGTTTCTCGACCCAGGGACAAGCCGACAGTCTGGATCTGAATGTGAATGCGGATATGGCCAGACTGCAATTTGTGCATCTGGTAAAGCGTAAAGAATACGCGGATTTTGGTGTGATGGTATTCGAAAACAAAAAACCGGCGACGGATTACGCACTGCAACTGGGATACAATGCAGCACTGAATCAGGCGATTAAAGCGGGTGTTCGCGGTATTTATACCAATCCACAAAATTTTGATGTGTTGGCGGTCGGTGTGGGGGCGCAGGCAGAACTGGATTTTACCCATAATATTGGCATGTCCGGTCATCTTTACTATGCACCCGGGGTAACCTCCCTACTGGATGCAACAGGTTATCGCGAGTTTGCCATACGACTGAATTATTATGTATCCGCTAAAACTTCCTTATATGTGGGTTATCGCAATTTACAGATCAAATTGCTGAATGCTCCTACGTTGGAGCTCGACGACGATTTACATGTTGGTTTGAAACGAGTGTTTTAATTGGTGGAGTGGTCCGAATCGACGTTTGAAGCTGCAGTTAGCGGCTTACAGCGGGCAACGCAACAGTGCTTGCTATTAGCCCGTGAGCGCTATCCGGAGTACCCGATCAGCGATATCACCGTTCGCTGCGATTTGCGTGGTGCCATGGCGGGTCAGTATTTATTTGACTCCCATACCATTCGCTACAATCTTTACATTGCAGTGAGTCAGTGGGAGGCCTTTTTGCAACGTACGGTTGTACACGAGGTGGCACACCATGTCGTCGCTCAAATCTGGAAGCAAGGTGTTGCCCCTCATGGAAGGCAATGGCGCACAGTGATGCAGGCTTTGGGTGCGACCGATGTGACTCGCTGCCACAGTTATAAACTTGATGGTGTGCCGCGCAAGCGGCAAAAGCGATATAACTACCGATGCGCTTGTCGCAGCCATTCCATTTCTGCGACTCGCCACAATCGCATGCAACGCGGTATGACCTATCTGTGCGGTTATTGTCGCGAAAACCTCACCCCCGTGATGCAGACGCAGGCTTAGAATATTCCTCTTTCTTTTTGTAACCACCGTACAAACTGAATAATCTGTTCCATGTCACGAGTCGTGACACTGGGTATGGGGGGCATATCGCCGAATTCCCAATGGTGAGCTTTTACCCCCTTACGGGCGGCTCGGTAAAAAGCGGCATCGGAGTGATGTGAGGGTTTGTAGAAAGCATGCATGAGCGGTGGACCGTGTTTGCTTCCATCACCCCATTTACCGTGGCATAGTGAGCATTGTTCTTGAAATTTGGTTTTGCCCACGGCAAATTGAAAGGGTACGGTGGGGGCTTTGGTTTCCGCCGCGTGGCTAAGGCCGACAAAAAGCCCACCGATCAGAAAAATATAGTAAACTAAGGCTTTCTTCATGCTTGCTCCTCGTGTAGGAATCTCAACTATTTCAGTTTGATGAAACAATTTTAGTGAAAAACATTCTTTCAATCTATGGCTGCCGTTAATAAGTTAGTTTTGTATCCTATGGATGCGGATTTCCAGCTCCAAGTTTGGGACTCTCTGCAACAATACTTGCTGAGTGAGCAGTTCATCGGCGACCCTTTGCCGCCGCGTAAACGAGCCTATAGGGGCGGTGAGCGTTTGTTGCAAAGCATCATTTTTATGGGCTGCAGTCCTTCATTGGTTTTTGAACCACCAGAGGATGGTTCTCTGGATTTTTGTCATGTGGTGTTCAGCAACTTGGAGACCCCGCTCATGTTTCGACATCACAGTCAGGGTTTGATTCCCCGTTGCCCTCATTGCGGTCATCGGGTGGACCGGGGCATGGAACGGATACAGTCCTATTTACAAGGTGATACCGCACCATTTCAGTGTGAATCCTGTTCCCAAACCGTTTCTGCGGCACAGTTGCGGTGGCGCCACCGCGGTGCATTGGCGCGAGTATTTATAGATATTTACAGTGTTTATCCGCAGGAAGCGGTACCCACCGAACAGTTTCTGACGCAGCTAAAACAATACAGCGGTGTGGAATGGTCGTATTGTTATACGGATCAATAGGACTGGATTTCATTAGTTTTTTCTGTGCCAGCACCAACAATTTTTATAAATTGATCTCCTTGCCGCTAGAGTGCACAATGCGCCTAGCGCAGCGATTATAACAACGAGTAGGATCTGAGGAGAAAAAGCAAATGAAGTTGATTTTATTAGGCGCACCCGGCGCCGGTAAGGGAACGGTAGCCAAATTGTTAACCGCCTTGGACGGATCTGTACAAATTTCCACGGGTGACATTTTGCGTGGTGCCGTACAGGCAGGCTCCGAACTGGGTAAGCAAGCCGAAGCTTTCATGAAAGCCGGTGACTTGGTACCGGATGAATTAATTATGGGGATTATGGAAAAACGCCTGCAGGAACCCGATTGCCAAAAAGGTTTTTTACTGGACGGTTTTCCCCGTACCATTCCTCAAGCAGAAGCATTGAAGGATTTACTGGGTAGAGTGGGAATTACATTGGATATGGCGGTGAACATTGACGTGCCACGCGATGTGATCCTGGATCGTCTTACAACTCGTCGTACCTGCGCCAATGCCGACTGTCAGGCTATTTACAATGTGAAAAGCAACCCTCCCAAAGCCGAAGGTGTATGTGATAAATGCGGCAGTCCGGTGGTTCAACGTGAAGACGAAACCGAAGCTGCCATCAGCCACCGTCTGGAAACCTACAATGAAAAAACAGCTCCTTTGATCGGTTTTTATGATGGTGAAGGTATGTTGCTCACGGTCAACGCTACTTCCAGTGACGATGTGATCAATGCCATTAAAGCGAAACTGGGTATGTAATTGGTTTTTTAATGCTTAGAAAGAAGGGGGCGGTAAGCCCCCTTTTTTGTGCCTGTTCTTGTAAGCCGCCGCTACAGTTTCAGCTGCAGCCCTTGGGTCGAGGCAGGCCGGCGATTTTGTTTGCGCATTTAATCAAACCGGTAGGAAACAAGGAGTAAATATATTTCTGACTGCTGCGATCCGCGCCAAAACGCTGTTTCATAATTTTGGAGAATGCGCGGGGTTCGGCCACAGTACCGTTATCTTGAAAGTATTCCCGGGCTACGTTGATAATGTCCCAATGTTCCGGGGTCAACTCGTCGATCTGTTCGTTCTTGGCGATCTGGTGAGCCAGATCCTCGCTCCATTCATCTAGGTTTTCCAACCAACCGGCTTCACTTAATTGAATGACCTTGCCGTTAACTTCCGCTTGCATAGTAATAGGGCTCCTTACAAACTTTGAAAAAAAGGGGGAATAAAAGTTGAGTAATTTTATCGGATATTAATCTCCGATAGCAAGAGTGTAGTGGCTTTTTCATCACAAAGCGTGTTCAAATTCACTAATCTCCGGTTAAGCATTGCGTAACCGGGATTTTTTCACGGCAAGCACCGCTAAAACAGGCAACAATAGCCCTATTAATGTAACGGTTATCAAAAGCCAGCCCAGCTCGGAATAGTCTTGCGGTATCCCTTTGTCCTTAACTTCGCGAGTGACCTTATAAATCTGATTTAGATATTTGGTTCCCAGTTGAGAGGCGGAAAGGGCCAAGTTGGTAAAAGACGCCATTACCGCAAAAAAGGTGGCTTTTAAATGCGCCGGCGCCGAGTTGGCGATCCAGGCTAGCATGGGAATCATAGCCACCTGTCCCAAGGGTGATTCCAAGGCCGTATCCACCAGGGCAATAAAGCGTGCATCCACCACCCCGCCGGTGTGAGCCGCTGTCCACAGGTGCAATTCGTAATACATACCAATGATTGGTAGCGTTAAAATAGTGCTGACAATGGTAAGCACTACCACAATGTAGGCAATGGAACGCTCTGCCATAAAACGCCTGAAAATGAACATGCCAAACAAAGCCAGAACGGCTCCAATGAGTGACAATACGGAAAAAAATTGCTGGTCAAACTTGAGTTCGTCCATCATCCACCAAGTCGAACCGGCGCCGGGGCCGGGCATGGCGCGGTAGACAAAAATGATAATGGCGGTGCCGATAAGCACATTGCGGGCGTTGGCATCCAATTCTTTGGATAGTTTGCTGATCAGAAAAAGGACGATGGCCATGGAGCCGACGAAAATAATTTCCTGATTATAGGGAATTTCGGTCAGCCCCAAGCCCAGAGTAAATACCACAAAAACCAGGCTGCCCCCCAATATCCACCAATTGGGCGGTGTTTTAGGTACCACGTTGTGAACCGCTTGCATGGCGGCATGACGGTCCAAACCGGTACGGCGCAACCGGCGGTATTCGCGAATTTTTAAATAACTGCCCAGGCCTACACCAAGAATAGATATGACGGGGACCAGCAAAGCCAACTGGTAGATGTCGATATAGACTTTGAGTTTATCTGCTTCACTTAGGGATTGGGCACCATCGAATAAAACCACGTTGAGCAAAGCCACACCAATACCGCCACCCACAATGGCGGCGCGCCCTAAAGTCTGCATAGTGGTATGCATAAGACGTATGGTTTCCGGTTTGAAGGCCTCACCGTTTTCGTTGTAGTGCGGTACGGCCTCTACGGTCATGGCATCGGCCACCACGTCCTGCAGCACCAGGCCAACAGGCATTAATAAGGCGCTGAGCACATACCAAGTTTCCGGCGACATGACCTGACTCATAGCTTCTTTGTCACTTAACAGGCCGATCATAATTAACAAGCCCGCCGCGATTAGTGCGGCCCCTGCGTAAACTAATATGGCCTTATAACGCCAGATCAAATCGACTAAATGTCCTAAGGGCATTTTCAAAGCCCAGGGAATGCCCGCCCAAAAACCCAGGGCGGCGAGAAATTCTGCCGACAAACCCAAATATTCTTTAACGAAAAAAGTGCCCACAATGCCGGTGAGTGTGGAGGTGCCATAAGCAAGATAAACCATTAAAGGCGGTAAATAGGATAAGCGCAGCTCCCGACCCAGTTCCAGTACTGTACGGTCAAACCAGTGTGCCAGTTTATGCATTGTTATCGATGTCCGTTCTTGGAATAAGTGAGGTTTCGTTCCAGTGCCGTACTATACCCTTAACTTGTACCGCGAGTCGATCAGGAGCCTTTGCTTGGCGTCACCGGTTCAGCAGGTTTAGCATGGCGTTGTAAATAGGCAATGATTCGCTCAGTGGTAGTGTCGTCCGGAGTTTTCTGCCTGGCACTGCGCAAATTGTTTTTCATGCGCAGTACCACTCGGGGCCATTCCCGTGCCGTATGTTGTTCCGGGTCAGGCATGGCGTGACACACGGAACAGGTCGCTTGAAAACTTTGACTTTCGGCCGAGTTCCAGTCGGTTTGTTGTTGCAGGGCGGCGAGCTTGTTACCTTCCAATGGTTTTTGAGCGAAGCGTTGCAGGTATGAGAGCAAGACTTTCCAGTCGTTTTCCGGCGGCATGAGGATGCGCGCCAACATGCCGCCACGTTGTACCTGTATTCGCTTCTCCATACGTTGAAGTACTTGCGTCCATTCTTCCGGGTTATGCATGGCCGGTGTGGGCAAGTCGTGGCACTGAGCACAATACAACAACAGCACCGTTGCGCCGCGGCTTTCCGGTTCGGGTAAAGAAGCGGGTATGATCCCTTTGGGAATAACCCAAACCGCCGGGCCGTCTGGAACTGCGCCGTGCTCCGGTTTGGCAGCGTGGCGCTGTTGTTGTTTGTCGGCGATTTGCTGTTCCAAATAAACCGTGAATAGTACGACCAACGCAAAGCCTATCCCTACCATAGCAAATATTTTTATTTCTGCTTTTTTCATCGTTGTATTCTCTTTTTGTTGAATTTTCTATGAGCAACACCAAAACTCGGTTAAATCGCAACTATTGGCCGGCCATTCATTGTTTTTACAAGTGCCGGGTGCCGATACAGCATGACATTGTTGTAAGGGAAATGTTTTGACCTTACCGGACTCCTTGGTGTGGAGGAAATCTGACTCACTGAATTGGTTGTCCGGCAGGTCCTTAGCGAAACTCAGTACTGATTCCATAAGCAACCATTGTTCGGTTGTTGTGCATCTGGAAACGTTGCCATCAGCCTGATAATCAATGATGGTGAATTCAGGCGCAGGGCTGCAGTCCCTTGTCTGAATTTGGCTGGATCGGTTCTCATTGAAATAGCCCCTAACCCGCAGCTGGGTGTTGCTCAGCACATACTGTTTCAGCTCCAAAACGGGGTTTTTGCCGACGGGGGTCACTTCCATCATTTTTCCCCCTATGCGTAGTTCCAACACAGAGCGCCCGCAGGGCTGGGCATAACGTGCTTGGTAGGTTTTCACTTCCGCTGCTGTGGCTGCAATAAGGGTGAGCGTCCACACAGAAAGCAACAACACAGAAAGCAACAACACGAGTGCTGTTCCAGCGGAAGTTACGGTGGAGTTTATTCGTTTCATTCCATAAAACTATTCACCAAAAACCCTACAAACGCAAATACGGATTTTTGTATCCGATAAACCTTGTCAAGTATTTTTCGGCTTCTATACTGTTGAAGAGAGGCGGGAATAGCCTAGCTTGAAAAATGATCAATTGAAGAGGAGGGATTTTATGAATATGAAACTGACCGTCATGTTAACAGGAATCATCATGGGCAGCATGAGCCTTAGTGCGCCGGTATTCGCCGGAAACAGTGATGCGATAATGAAAATGGCTGAAATTATGCAACGGCTGAAGCATTTTCCCAGCCCCGACGGAAAGAAAACCTTGCAAGACATTATCAGTAGTTCCACTGCATCCAATAATGAGCGTGTTCTTGCCACGGCCATGCTTAACTTGAATCATCAGGCAGATGGCGCGGACAAGCCCAAATTAGAGGCGATTATTAATGGCAAAGCTGCGGATTCGGAAAAGACCCTAGCGCAAATAATAATCAACTTGGATCATCGTCCCAGTGGTGCTGATAAAGAACAGCTTGCTAAATTACTGAAGTAAGTATTGCTGGACGCGCTAAGGGCTCTTAATTCGCTAAGGGCTCTTAATTCGCTAAGGGCTCTTGATTCGCTGAGGGCTCTTGATTCGCTGAGGGCTCTTAATTCGCTGAGGGCTCTTAATTCGCTGAGGGCTCTATCTCCCGCAAAAACCCCAGGGACGCCTGATTAAATTGTTCAGGCTGTTCCAGGGGCAGGGCGTGGCGCGTGTTCTCAATTATGGTTAATGTTGCATTGGGAATGAGATTTACCATGTTCTGTTTGCTCGCCAGGTCTGTGTAGTCATGTTCAGCCGTGATGATGTGGGTGGGGCATTGAATTTGTCCGAGTTGACCTGCCACACTCCAGCCTACTAATCCCTGAAAGGTTTTTAAGTAAATTGCCTTATGATTTTCGGCCCAGCGAGCGGCCAAGGTTTCTCTTAATTTGACTTGATCTGGACCGGGGAATAAGCGTCGTGACAGAATGTCGCCAATGCGCTCCATACTCAGAAACCGAAATAAGACCAAGCGCAGCAGCAGTTCAAACCATTGTTTTAGGGATTTGGGAATGACATCGGCGCCGCAGTTTACGGCGGTGAGACTGGCGATACGCTGCGGATGGCTTACCGCTAACTGCAGCCCAATCCAGCCCCCCATGGATATACCGACAATGTGAGCCTGTTGTAAGTGCAACTGATCCATAAAGCGCAAAATATCTTGCGCCAAAACGGGAATACTGTAGGGGCCATCCGGTTTGTCAGAGCGGCCAAAGCCGCGTAGATCCAGGGCATGAACCCGAAAGTACTTCGCAAAGACTGGAATTTGGTATTCCCAATCCTGTAGGCTGGATCCCAGTCCATGAATCAGGATCAGGTCCGGGCCGCCCCCGTGAACTTCATAGTAAAGTCCGGGATTCTCTGCTTCCCCCGCCAGAAAGGCCATGTTCTATTGGCGTCGGGGTCTTTGCGAAGGTGCTTTTTGTGAAGGTGCTTTTTGCGAAGGTGCTTTAGGCGCGACAAATTCGGGTTCTTCCGGAAACTCATAGGGTATTACTTTTGCGACCACACTCAGCATGGGGTGATCGTAATAATGAATTTCTTTACTGCGCATACGCCGGGATTCGAACAGATTAAAGTCTTTGAGGACTTCCCGTTCAATGACGTTGGGTGTAGAGCTCTGCATGCCAAAGAAGGACCCAAAGTTACTGTCACCCGATTCACCGTACACCATTTCTTCCTGAAGCATGGGCTGCTTGTAGTGTAAGTTGGCTTCCAGGTGCAAATAGCGAGCGACAGAGAGGCGAAACGTACCGGAGAGTCGGTGGTAATTGGGTCCGACGGGTAGCATTTCCAAGGCCATGTTGGGGTTGTCGGTGTTGCCACCCACCAAACGATCCGGGCTTTGCATGCCATCAAACACAAAGACGGGAACGGAGTCCTTTTTACCATGTGTCGGTTGACGCCATGCAATATGCAGCAACAATTGGTAGTCGCTGGAGTTGTGTATATTTTGTGCAATTCCGCCAAGTTGGTATTGATCCCGACCCAACATGACAAAAGCCCCTTTATTGTAGATGACGGTGCTTGCCTGTTCCGGGCCTAAGTACTCTTCAACCTCATTTTTGCGGTCTCGATGTGACTTTTTCTTGGGTTTTGGCTGCAGTTCCGGCGGTTTTGTCGTGGTGTAGGGAACGTCATTATAAAATGCCAAGTCGATGACATTTTTGAATTTGGTTGCGGGATAGTCCGCCGGCCAAGTTTCGGTGCCCAACCCCAGTTGTTGCTTATTGGCGAATACCACCACTTCCACCTGATACCAGGGCGGGCCTTCATCGGCTTTTTTGGATTGGGATCGGCGCGCCGCCTGGGCATTAAGACTGCTGCACACAAAAATGACGGCTAAAATGATCAGAGTTGCTGCTTTCAGTTTACAATATGGCTTCATGAACGTTCACTTAATTTTTAGATCTTTATAGTATATAGGGCAATTAGCAATCTGAGAACCAAAGCATGGCGGTTAGACGAGTTTTGAGAATGGGTAGCGCTCTATTGCTGGAAAAATCGGCAGAAGTGCGCGAATTTGGCGGTCCGGAGCTGCACAGCCTGGTCGATGACCTATACGATACCATGAAAGCGGAGGAGGGGGCCGGTATCGCCGCACCACAAATCGGGGTATTACTGCGGGTGGTGTTATTTGGTTTTGCACAAAATAAGCGCTACCCGGACCGGGACCCCGTACCGGAAACTGTGTTAATCAACCCCGTGATCGAACCCATGAGCGAAGCAATTCAACTGGGTTGGGAAGGGTGTCTCAGTGTGCCGGGCTTGCGCGGTGAAGTTCCTCGCTATCAACAGATTCGTTATTGGGGCTATGACCTGCAAGGCAATAAAATCGAAAGGGAAGTGGAAGGGTTTCATGCTCGCCTGGTGCAACACGAGTGCGATCATCTGGACGGAATTCTGTATCCCCAACGTATCCAGGATATGACCCAGTTTGGATTTTTAGAGGAAATTGCCGATAAACTGGGATGTTAGATGCAGCGGCTGTCTTGCTGATCGTGCTTTGCACAAATTGGACAAAAATCAGTCAATAATAAGCTAATCAGTCACCTAAAGAGTCCCCTATGTCAAAATCCGTAGATGCCAATGTGGATACCAAAGTTCAGCAACAAGCCGCAACACTGCGTCAGCAACTGGAATATCATAATTATCGTTACTACGTTCTGGACGATCCCGAAGTGCCCGACGCCGAATATGACCGTTTGTTCCGGGAGTTGCAGGCGCTGGAAGCGCAATACCCGGCGTTGGTGACACCTGAATCACCCACGCAGCGTGTCGGCGGTACTGCCTTAAAGGAATTTGGTGAAGTCAAACACGAATTACCTATGCTGTCCTTGTCCAATGCCTTTGCGGAAGAAGAAGTCGGACAGTTTGGCCGCCGCATCAGTGACCGCTTGGAGCAAAGTGACGCCGAACACATAAAATACACCGCAGAACCCAAGCTGGATGGCCTGGCCATCAGCATTTTATATGTTGATGGCAAAATGGTGCGCGCGGCCACTCGCGGTGATGGCAACACGGGTGAAGACGTGACCCTGAATATTCGCACCATTAAATCCATTCCCCTGCAGTTGCGCGGTGATGATTACCCCCGGACTCTGGAAGTGCGTGGCGAAATCTTCATGAGTAAAAAAGGTTTTCAAGCCTTGAACCAGGCGCAAGCTCAAAAAGGTGAGAAAACCTTTGCCAACCCACGTAACGCCGCCGCCGGTAGCTTACGTCAACTGGACCCTAAGATTACCGCCACTCGTCCATTGGAGCTGTATTGTTATGGTGTGGGTAAAGTGGAAGGGGTGCAATTGCCGGATTATCACAGCGCCATTCTGCAACAATTACAGCATTGGGGGCTGCGGGTGTCACCGGAAATAAAATCCGTCACCGGCATTAAAGGCTGCTTACAGTACTTTGAACAAATCAGCAAACGTCGTAACCACTTGCCTTATGAAATCGATGGCGTGGTCTATAAAGTGGACAGCATAGCCCAGCAACAAGAGTTGGGGTTCGTCTCTCGTGCTCCGCGCTGGGCTATTGCCCACAAATTTCCGGCACAGGAAGCGGTGACCGTAGTGGCGGGTATCGACGTGCAAGTGGGGCGTACCGGTATTCTCACGCCGGTTGCGCGCTTGGAGCCGGTGGATGTGGGTGGTGTGACCGTCACCAATGCCACGCTGCATAACGAAGACGAAATTCAGCGTTTGGATGTCAGGGTCGGTGACAAGGTGGTGATCTATCGTGCCGGAGATGTCATACCCAAAGTGGATCGGGTCATTCATACGCAGCGTCAACACAAAAATGCGCCGTTTAAAATGCCCAGCCGCTGTCCTGTGTGCGACTCTGCTGTGGAGAGGGCGCAAGGCGAAGCTGCCACCCGCTGTACCGGCGGTTTGTATTGTCCCGCACAGCGCAAGGAAAGCATCATTCACTTCAATTCCCGTCGTGCCATGAATGTGGACGGCCTGGGAGACAAACTGGTGGAACAATTGGTGGATAAAGACTATATCCACGATGCCGCCGATTTGTATTCTCTCACCAAGGAACAACTGGCGGGTCTGGAGCGTATGGCGGACAAATCCGCAGAAAACATTCTCGCCGCATTGGAAAAAAGTAAATCCACGACCTTGGCACGTTTTCTCTATGCCCTGGGTATAAAAGACGTGGGCGAATCCACCGCGCTCACTCTGGCCAATCACTACGGCTCCCTGGATGCTTTAATGCAGGCCGACCATGAGTCATTACAACAGGTGTCTGATGTGGGACCGGTGGTGGCAACCAGTATCGAGACTTTTTTCAAGCAAGATCACAATCGCGAAGTCATCGATAAAATGCTTAAGGCGGGAATCCACTGGCCCGACCCCGAACCACGCAACGAGGCCGACGCCACCCTGGCAGGAAAAACCTTTGTCATCACCGGTACCCTGGCAGGGATGAAGCGTAACGAACTCAAAGATCTGCTCGTCGCCAAAGGCGCTAAAGTCTCCGGCAGTGTCTCTAAAAAAACCGACTATGTGATCGCGGGTATCGAAGCCGGATCCAAGCTGGATAAGGCGCAGGAATTGGGCATAGAGATATTGGATGAGGACGGGGTGATGCGGCTGTTGGAGGAATAATTTTTATTTATCGTTATTTACTGTCCATTAAAAAATAGGTGCCATCCTTTAAGGAAATCGTTTTGTTTACACAGGCCTTTCAGGGCTGAGTTCTATTCTGCATTTGATCGAAGGCTAAAGCCTCCGGCTTTAGCCGCCGGTATGCGGATAAAAACAAAGAGTCCTGAAGGTGCGGCATATAAAACACGATTTTGCGTGGGGCAAACTCCAGCCACGATAAATAAAAAAGGGTCCTAAAAAGCAGGACCCTTTTTTATTTATGGCGCGCCCGGAGAGATTATTCGGCGCATCCATGCGCCTCACCCCTTCGGGGCCGCCGCTTTGCGGCGTTCAAAATTGTTCCAGACAATTTTGTCGAACTAAGGAGTTCTGCATCAAACCCCAACCACGATAAATAGAAAAGGGGTCCTAAAAAGCAGGACCCCTTTTCTATTTATGGCGCGCCCGGAGAGATTATTCGGCGCATCCATGCGCCTCACCCCTTCGGGGCCGCCGCTTTGCGGCGTTCAAAATTGTTCCAGACAATTTTGTCGAACTAAGGAGTTCTGCATCAAACCCCAACCACGATAAATAGAAAAGGGGTCCTAAAAAGCAGGACCCCTTTTCTATTTATGGCGCGCCCGGAGAGATTCGAACTCCCGACCAACTGGTTCGAAGCCAGTTACTCTATCCAGCTGAGCTACGGGCGCTTTGATATTTTAGTTAAATCAACTGCTTAAACGTTTAGTCTAGCAGTTTCCGCCGGAGGATTATAGCAGGATGCCTGACTAATTCCACCTTGTATTTGTTCGTCTTGCAGAATTGACGTAATCGTAGTGTGGTTATAGGGGTTTTCAAAACCCAGTTCTTTTTTGGTTTTTCAGTATTCGTTATTGTGCCGCTTTCAATCAGCTTTACTTAGAGTTGAGAATCGGTAATACATATTTAGATTGTAGATTGGGGTCTTCGAAGTTTTTTACCTGTTGGAACCACTCATAATCGTTTCCCTGATCCCTGGTATAAGCGGAGTTAGGCAGCCAGTAACCATAGATAAAATCGATGGTTTTTGACAAGTTGTTTTCGGTTCCGGCAAATACATCAAACATGGCGACCGTTTGTTTGGGGAATGAATACAAGACCATGCCTTGTGGAACGGGTTCGGGTGAGTGGATCGCCGCAGCGGCGATATAGTTGACGGTTTCTTCCGTAAAGTTTCCGGATGGGCTATCCATGAGGCCATAGTATTCACCCTCAATTCGGTGCTGTAGTTCGTTTTGTCGTCTCAGTAACGTTGTCCAAGGTTCATAGAGGATGTCGCAGTAGTCTTCATTGGAGACGAAGGGTGAGGGTATATCTGCTTTAAAACCCAGCAAATATCGAGGTGGTAGTTCTGCAATGATGGGTGATTGATCCATACCTTCCGCCAGGTGTTCAAACAATTCGGGGGAGAGTCGGGGTTTTTCTTTGAGATATATATTAGGTCGGTCTTTGCGAAAATTCTTGGGAGACTGTGAAAAATAGGTTTTGAATGAGCGGGTAAATGCCTCATGGGAAGCGAAACCAACCCTAAAAGCAACTTCAATAATACTACGGTCGGTGTTCAGTAATAGCTGTGCCGCGCGGGTTAGTCGACGACCACGTATGTACCCCCCCACTGTGTCGCCAATCAAGCTTTTAAAGGTGCGTTGAAAATGCCACGGGGACATATTGAAGCTATCGGCCAAATTCAAAACATTGATCTCTTCAGCCAGGTTGTTCTCAATCCTGTCTATAAGATTACTGATATGTCTATGATTTATTCGCATATTGTGGATTTGTTCAGAATGATCCGGGCTCGTAAAATTGAGCACAAATAATCAAAAATTTGTTGATAGAACGTCCTACCATCTGGGAAACATCGTAAGTTTAACTTTCCATTGGAGGCGTGTCATGTCAACACAGGTTAAGTCGGGAGCGGATTTCTCAAGGTTGGCCGGAATTGGGGGTGTACTTTATTTATGTATTATTGCCAGTGGTTTGTTTGCCGAGCTTTATGTTCGATCCGGTTTGGTTGTGGCGGACGACATGCAGGCAACCGTATCCAATCTCATGGCAAATGAGTTTTTGTTCCGTTTGGGTTTCGTGAGCGATTTGTTCATGCTGTTGTGCGATTTGGCCCTGGCTTTGGTGTTGTACCAACTGCTTAAGCCGGTGAGCCGAACTCTGGCCTTGGCTGCGGTATGTACTCGGCTGGCCATGGACTGCATATTAGCATTAAATTTACTAAATCATTTCCTTGCTTTGTTGTTGATAAATGACTCTGTAGTGACAACGGTTTTTAACACGGCACAAATACAGGGGTTGCTGGGTTTGGTTTTGCAGGCGCATAGTGTGGGCTATTCCATCGGTTTGGTGTTTTTTGCAGTACATTGTTTGGTATTGGGGTATTTGTTGTTCCATTCCCGGTTGTTTCCAAAAACATTGGCGATGCTAATGAGCTTTGCCGCACTTAGCTATTTAGTGGACAGTTTCGCCAAGTTTTTGGTGGCTGGTTACGCAACGTCAGACTATCCCATCATCATGTTACCGGCATTGATCGCGGAAGTATCTTTTTGTCTTTGGTTGCTGTTCAAGGGTGTATACGTGCCTACCCATGCTTCCATCAACCGTCTCAGAACGGCTGGGTAGTCTGTAGCAAGGTTGGGCCGATTCGATTTCATCTCGGTTTACAATCAGAAAAATGCAAGTGAATCGAGAATGATACGGCACCAAAATAATAGTAAGTTAGGTTGACTAATATGTAAACCAAGTTTACTATATGTGAATGACGACAGACTCAGAGCAAGCAACGGCCCGGCTATTGTTGGACGCGTTCCGAGCATTTGAAAACGAGTTAGCAGGCGTCTTGGTGGCCCATGGGTTTGATGACGTCACTACGGGTAATTTCAACGTATTGCGACACATAGACCCTCAGGGTTTGCGGTTAACCCGGTTGGCAAAAGACGCGCAGATTACTAAGCAGGCCATTGGTAAAATGGTTAGGGAGCTGGAGCATAAAGGCTATGTGGAAGTGCTTGGCGACGAGTCGGATGCCAGAGCCAAGTACGTTCGCTTCAGTAAAAAAGGCGAAAAATTGATAAGTATTGCCATACAAGTGGTCACCGATATGGAGCGGCAATATCAATCTATTCTTGGCACCAAAAACTATAACAGTCTGCGCCGCTCGGTACGCAGGATTTGTGAGTGGCATTTACACAAGGAGACTTAATATGTTGCGACAACTGGCCTCTTCCTTATGGGTCGATGAGGTTTCGTTCCGCATGATCGGAATAGATTTTGGCAACCGTATGACATGTGTGCAGTTGTCGGACGGTTCTTTTTGGTTGCATTCGCCCACTAAATACAATCGTTCCACCCACGACCAAATCACGGCCTTGGGGCCGGTTCGGTATCTGGTTACTCCCAGTTTGATGCACAATCTTTTCATTATGAGTTGGAAAAAGCGCGATAAGGATGCCAGGGTTCTGGCACCTGCCAAAGCGAAAAAAGTGGCAGCGGATATTTCATTAGATGGCATGTCGGCGCAGGAAATCAACCAATTACACAATGGTGAAATCAGTTGTATTCCTATTGAAGGAATGCCGTTATTGCAGGAATATGCGTTTGTGCATCATGCCAGTAAGACTTTGATTTTGACGGATTTGGCCTTTAATTTTCAAGGCCACCTCAGTGGTTGGCCCAAACTGTTTTTAATTCTCTATGGGGCACACAGAAAGTTCGGGCCTACCATTACCATTCGTACCCTGGTTAAGGACAAGCAGGCATTCGGCGAATCCATGCGCCTCGTGATGTCTCATGATTTCGATCGCATTATCGTCTCCCATGGGGAGGTGTTGGACAGCGGAGGGAAAGCCGCGATGGAAAAAGCTTTTAAAAAATATTTGGCACCTGTTACACCTGAGTGATTTTTTCCTGACATCACATGTGGTTTTCCGTTTGTCGGCCTGTGATTCGTTCCTATCTCTGTACAGCTGGTGGTATATTATAGTCCTGCTCAGGGATTATGATTGGAGAGCCCGTGGAACAAAATTGGAAAATTGCCATCCAACGTCAACGCGAGGAACTGTCGCGTTTGTTGCAGCAGCCCTTGACTCGTTTGGCACTGCAGTGTGAAACAGTCTGGCCGCACCGTGACGGCCTGAATCAGGTTTTACTGGATGGTTTCCCTAACATTCCCCATTGTACGTTTCTCTATGTTTTAGACACTAAAGGGATTCAGGTCTGTGATAATGTGGCTCAGGAAGGCTTGTTGCCGGAACACTTTCAACGCGATCGGTCCCAGCGGCCCTACATGAAGGAAGCGGTACCCAGTTGGGGGTTCTTATTGTCCGAGGCCTACGTGAGTATGCGTTCGCACCGGCCGTCGTTGACCGCATTACACCTAATTCGGGTCAACGGCGAAGCGGTGGGTTATTTGGGCGCAGACTTCGACTTGCGAGACCTGCCGGTTACTTCGGTGCTTTACGAAGAACCGACTCATTGGCAGCAAATTAAGGGTGACCCATCCATTCGCAGTACCGTGTTTCAGCAAATGCGCGTGGAAAGTAAGTTGGATAAAAACCGGGAGCAGGCTTTTTCCATTTTGGAGGAATTGTTTACCGAACGTGGTGTTTTTCAGGCGGTGATTCACTTTTCCAGCAGTCGGGCCACCGTGTGGTTTTTTGACGATCCTTATCGTTATCGCATTTTAAATCAC
The DNA here is from genome assembly GCA_029882975.1 of Gammaproteobacteria bacterium. Lineage (NCBI taxonomy): Bacteria > Pseudomonadati > Pseudomonadota > Gammaproteobacteria > Gammaproteobacteria bacterium. Next base: position 106,668 of record JAOUJW010000011.1, on the reverse strand, counting down.
GAGGCCTTGGCTGACCCGGATATATGTCTGGCGTATCCTCTGCAAAGCTACCCTGCCGATGCCGTACTGCCCAAAGATTGCATTGAGCCGGTACTGGTGAATATGCAGCGTTTGCGTATGGAAGATGAAACGATCTATTTGCGTTCTGCATCTATCAATATTTTCAATGGTATTGTGAGTCTGACCTTTTCCTGCGATGGTTCCCACTATATGCGGTATGACGAATTTCTGGATAAAGATGCAGAGTTTTGGTTTGGTGCTTAGGTTAAGGGGTTTTAGATTAGCTGTTCGGCCAATAAGGACGACGAAATTGCCGCACAAAAACGGTGCGTAATTCGTTCCATGTCCGGGTGCTGTGGTAAATAGGGCCGCAGGGTATTGACAGTGTTGCTTGGATAGTTTGTTATAGTTTTACGGGAGCGTTAACGTAGGAGGAGCCACCATGTTGGAACTAAGGCCAAGCTGTGAACATTGTAACAAAGCACTACCGCCGGATTCTACGGAGGCCATGATTTGCTCCTTCGAATGTACTTTTTGTCAAAAATGTGTCGACGAGGTGCTGGACAACGTCTGCCCTAACTGCGGTGGAGGGTTTTGCAAGCGGCCAATTCGACCCCGGTCCGACTGGAAGGACGGTAACTGTTTGGGGAACTATCCGGCTTCGGGTACGGTTAAGCACCGACCGGTGGATCCACAAGACCAACAACGCTTTGCGGACCCAATTCGGGCAGTCCCCCCCAGTCAGAGATAACCGACTCATGGGGCACTCCCACGATCAACATCATCACGATCATTTGGGTCAGCACCATCATTCCGCAATCAGCAATCTTAAACTGGCGTTTTTTCTCAATCTGGGTTTTACGGTCATCGAGTTCATTGGTGGTATGTGGACCAACAGTACCGCAATCCTGGCTGATGCGGTTCACGATTTAGGTGATAGCTTTGCCTTGGCTCAGGCTTGGTATTTTGAGTCAGTCTCCGGTAAAGAAGCGACCAAGAAATATACCTATGGTTATCGGCGGTTTACGCTGTTGGGAGCGGTAATCAGTGCTTTAGTATTGTTGTTAAGTTCTTTTTATGTGCTGAGTGAGGCCATTCCCCGAATTGTTACACCAGAGAGCTCCAACGCCCAAGGGATGGTTATGTTGGCCTTACTGGGGGTTGGTGTCAACGGATTTGCTATGTTGCGCTTGGCGAAAGGACAAAGTGAAAACATCAAAGTGGTAGCGCTGCATCTATTGGAGGATGTGTTGGGGTGGGTGGCTATATTGGTGGTGGCCGTGATTCTGTTGTTCAAAGATGTACCGGTTTTGGATCCGATTTTGGCGGTGTTAATTACCGTGTACATTTTAGCTAATGTGGTGAAGCGTTTGAAACAGATTTTGCCGGTGTTTTTACAGGCCACACCTGATTCAGCCAGCATTACTTCCATTGAGCAACAAATCGAAAGTTTAGAGTGGGTGGATTCGGTGCATCATTTACATCTTTGGTCCTTGGATGGCGAGCGAGCGGTGTTGACCGCCCATATAGTAACGGGTAGCGTTTTGACCTCTGAAGAATACGCCAATCTGAAACAACGATTGAGAAGCATTGTGGATACTCACGGAGTTTATCACTCCACTTTCGAAATTGAATGGCCGGATGAGACCTGCCGTTTGGAGCATTTGACATGACTGGCTTGCCCTGTACCGGTTTTGATTTGTATAGGTGGATTGGTTAACGTGTCCTTTTTACAAAAAAACCACGCCGGGATCATTGGATGGAAGATACATTAAGACAATCATTGGCAGCAAAAACGCTGCTGCAGATGGGGTTGCGTGTTGCGATTGTTATCGTGCTGATGACAATGATTTCCTATTATCATGTGAGCCAGGTGATTACCGATCAAGCCTTGGAATATTTGTACCAATACAATGTGGAGCGTGCCAATTACAACAGCGAGCTTTTCAAACAGGCGGGAGAAAATCACCGACTGGTCAAGCAGGATATTTTACAGCAATTGCGGCAACAAACCGGCTTATCCAGTGACGATGAAAAACGATTTTCACAATTATTTGAAAAATTTCCTGATGGTACTGTTAGAAGCCGTAAGCAAGGGTTTAATGGATTTACCGACGCATCCGGGTTTATAGGGAAGGATGTCAAACTTTCTCCTGCATTGCGACAAAAGGCTTTGCTGTTATACGACATGAGTGATAAGTACGGCCCGGTGTGGCATCAACGGTTTCAAAATATATATTTCACCACGCCGGAAAACTTTATTTTACTTTATTGGCCGGAATATCCCAACTGGGCACACGATCTTCCCGGTGACATGGATTTGTTGAAAGAGGAGTACGTGTGGATTGCTGATGAAGAAAACAACCCGGACCGAAAACCGGTATGGACTGGATTATTCTATGATATTGGTTCGGATGTGTGGATGGTGTCGCTGGAAACGCCGGTAGACTACCAAGGAAAACATATTGCCACCATCGGTCACGATATAATGCTCAATGAGCTTATGGAACGGACGATGAAAGTGGATATCGAAGGCGCCTATACCGTTATTTTTAGAGACGATGGGCGCTTGATTGTACACCCTCATAAATTGGAAGAAATTAAAAGGGCAAAAGGAATGTTCGATATTGCCCAATCGGGGGATAAGCATCTGAAAGCGATTTACCATCGGGTGAAAAATGTAAATGCCGCTGAAGAGGTCATAGATAACAGTGACTACGATGAGTATATAGTCAGAAACAAAATTCAAGGGCCTGGCTGGAATCAAGTCACCATTTATCCAAAAAGCTTGGTGAGCAGCAAAGCCTTTGCCACAGCCCGATTGGTTCTATTGATTGGTGCACTCTCTCTAATTCTTGAAGTATTGATACTGTGGCAGGTTATTCGGAAAAATGTGTCTATCCCAATGCAAGGTTTTTTGAATCAAATCAAAGCAGGTACTGGAACAGATCTAAATATAGAGTTGGATGATAGGCGCAACGATGAGCTGGGTCAGTTTGCCAGTGCATTTAATGAACTTATCCGTGCTGTTAACGATAGGAGTCGGGAATTAAAAGAGAGTCAGCATAAACTACAGCAGTCCTTGGATGCGCAAACCGTGGATGCGCGAAATAATCGTATGCTATTTGAAAACTCTCCCATTGGTCTCGCGTTGACTGATATGGAAGGGAATCTTGTGCACGTTAACCAGGCTTACGCGGATATAATAGGCAGGAGTATCGATGAATGTTACTCGCTAAATTGCTGGGATATAACCCCGGAAAAATATACCGAGGACGAAAAGCGGCGATCGGAATCTTTGCGAAAAACCGGAAGTTATGGTCCCTATGAAAAAGAACATATTCACAAAGATGGGCGCTGTGTGGCAGTACGGCTTTCCGGTTTGATTATTCGTCGCGATAATCAGGACTACATTTGGTCAAGCGTTGAAGATATCTCGCAACGCAAGGAAAGCGAACTCAGACTGGAGCAGTATCGTGATCAACTGGAGCAGCGAGTGGAGGAACGCACCGCGGAATTGCAGGATGCCATTGCGAGGCTGGAGGATGAAATACACTTTAGGAGGAAAACTCAGGCGTCTATGCAAGAAGCAAAAGAAGAGGCCGAGGCTGCAACCCGACTGAAGTCTGCGTTTCTGGGGCGTATGAGCCATGAATTGCGTACACCATTAAATGCGATCTTGGGGTTCGGGCAGATCCTGCAGGAAGAGCAACTCGACGAGGAACAAATGGATCATGTTAATGAAATCGTGTCTGCAGGGGGGCATTTATTGGATTTGATTAATGAGGTATTGGACTTAAGTAAGATTGAAGTCGGGAAAATAGATGTCAATTTGCAAGCCCTTCGACCGGGGGATATTATTCGTGATTCTATCGTTATGGTCAGCGCGATGGCAGAGCTCTCGCGTATTTCCATACACAACCATATTGATGAAACGAGTTGCGAGATAATTGCCGACAAACTACGATTGAAGGAAGTTATCGTGAATCTCCTATCTAATGCCATAAAATACAATCACAAAGGCGGAAGAGTGGACATTTATTCAAAAGTCATGCCCGGTGATACGCTGCGTATTGAGATCGTAGATACCGGCAATGGTATTGATCAGAAATCGCTGGAGTGTGTGTTTGAGCCATTCAACCGGCTTGGCGCGGAATACTCGGAAATCGAAGGGACCGGGATCGGCTTGACGATTTGTAAGAGTTTGGTTGAGTTAATGCAAGGAGAAATCGGTGTGGTCAGTGTACCACAGCAAGGCAGCACGTTTTGGTTGGAATTACCATTGGCTGTTGAATCGGGTACAACGCCTTCCCTCGACGTTCAAACGGAGTCTGTAAACAGGCAGACGCCCAACGTAAATACCGCCAGGGTAATGCAAGTTTTGTATATAGAGGATAATCCCGCCAATTTGCGTTTAGTGGAGTCGACGATTCGTAAAATGGATAGTATTGAATTGCTTTGTGCTACCGATGCTGAGTCTGGTATTGAGTTGGCGCGAAAACATAAGCCGGATCTTGTCATATTGGATTTGAATCTTCCGGGCATCAACGGTTACGAGGCCTTGGCTCGCCTGCAGTCCATGCCGGAGACCACAGATCTTAAGTGCATCGCGTTAAGTGCATCTGCTATGCGTGAACACATAGAGAAAGGCCTTAAAGCCGGGTTTCGGCAATATTTGACCAAGCCAATAAACCTGGTGCGGTTTCGTGATGCGCTAGGGCGAGAATTGGGTATAGCAATCGATAAGCAAGACAATGATGATGAAGAAATAGTTATGGCTATTAGGTAGTGTTCCCAGAATCGTGTTGGCGCTCTGTGTACCTACATCACGTTTGCTGTCTCAGCCTTGCTTATTTGTTGCAATAGTTTGTCTGGGTTTTCGCTAAACAGATCAATGCTGTGTTGTACGCCTTTTTTGCGCATATAAGCGAGTGCGTAGGGTAGTAGTAATAGGCGTTGGGCCTGATTTTGAGTAATAAGACGCAAATCCTTTAGGCGAGCCGGGTTGTAATGAGTAAGAAATTCTTTGCTTAATTGTAAAGCTGCGGCTTCGTTGATAGTCTCTGTAAAGCTTCGAGCATTCAACCAGGCTGCATTTGGCGCTAAGCGTCGCTCCAATTGACGTTGGTAAACCCGCGCCGGCTTGTGCAGCGATAAGTGCAATATCTCAGAAAAAGGGGAAATCAGGGAGGTCAGGCCGGGAATGATATATATTAGTCCCCGTGTGGGTGTGAAACTGTTGTCGCTTTCTATGTAATGAATTGCTCTATCTATGGCGGTGGCGCTGACTAAGGATGGCACCTCTAATGATTCAACACCGATGATACGGGCGCGGAGCAAATAGTAGGTAAATCGTCCGATGACCGCGTTGAATGTAACAGACTGGCCTATTTCTTTTTCGTGATTGGATAGCAGACGCCAGGGTAGTTTAACCTTAAACAGGTTTCTGATTCTGTGATGTAAATATTCCTCAACATTACGGCAATATTGTAATAGATCGGCGTTGTGGCGGAATGGATGGGCTAAGCCATAGTGTTGGAACCCCATTTTTATGTGAAAAGCATCGCTCCAGCTGACGCCGTTTTCCCGCAGTAAATCCATTAATAGAGTTTCAATGATGCGAAAATCGTTTTCAGTGTAGGATGTTGTTCTCAGTTTCTGTTCCGGGTGTAAGGGGATGGATATTTCCTCGACTCGCGGTCCATCCAACTCCGGTCCCAGGCCGGATAAATCTGCAAATCTTATCTGTTGATTTGGTTGGTTAAAGGCGGGGTAGGGGTGGAGTTTGGCTTTAAGTGCACCACTGGCTATTATTGCAGCCACGAACGCGATAAAGCGGCGTCGACTCAGTTTGATTGGTGTGTTGTGTGAATGTGGCACTCCACACTCCGTAGTATCGAATTATTTTCAGCGTCACTTATTTCACACTAAGCCAGGATGCCGGTGAGTACCATGATCAGGGTCAACTAAAGCCCCAACGGTAAAGCGGCGCACAATAAAACACCTCATGCGCCGCTTGTGTATAATTTAAGCGGTTTTTTACTGAACTAAGGTTTTAGTGAACTAAGGTTTTAGTGAACTAAGGTTTTAGTGAACTAAGGTTTTAGTGAACTAAGGTTTTAGTGAACTTAAGGTTTTAGTGAGCCGCAGCCGCTTCGGCATCCACCACGCCATGTCCAAAAAATGAGGTGCGGCCACCATCACCGTAACACCGTTCGCGCATATCCAGCGGTCCGAGCGGCTCCCAGTTAGGCGGGCAACTCAGGGCTTGTGCCGTGAGTTCCACCGTGGCTTTGACGGCAGCAGGGCTGTACTCAGGGTGTCGTTGTTTCACCAGTGCAGCAACGCCGGTGGCATGGGGCGCTGCCATGGACGTACCGTTTAGATAAATGTAACGGGCCCCTTGGTCCACGACGGTGATGCCGGGAAACACCGCGTTCAAAGAATCAAAAAAATCCCACAGTCCGTCCTCACTGGTACTGGTCATGGCGGCTAAGATAGCATCCTGGGCTGTGCCAGTGGCTCGAAAATAGTCACCGCCGGGGGCGGCGATATCGACGCGAGACATGCCGACACTGGAGTAGTCGGCAATCCACAGGTCATAACCGGGGTAACCGATAGGGCCGGTGGCTGCGACGGTCATCACTCCGGGCAGTTCTGCCGGCGCCACACGGCAGTTATTGCGCACATAGCGGGTTTCGGCGGTTCCCGGAGGCCAGTCCGGGCTGATGTCGTCAATGAGGGGATGTTGCAAGTCTGCTTGTTCATTTCCTGCAGATGCTACAATCAACACGCCTTTTTGTTGGGCGTAGCGGGCGGCGCCTTCTAACTCAGAGAGAATTTTTCGTTGCTCTGCTTCGGACTTGCAATAATACAAATACGGATCGGCAAATAAACTCAGATTCACCACATCCAGTCCCAAATCACCGGCATAGCGCAGTGCTGCTGCCACCGAGTCGGCAAAACAATAGCCTGCAAAGGTGCATACCTTCAGGGCAACAATGGTAGCTTCCGGTGCCACGCCGGCGATGCCTATATCATTGAGTGGAGCGGCAATCGTGGAGGCTACGTGAGTACCGTGACCGGCCAGATCTTGTACCGCAGCTTTGTTACGGCAGTCTCCGTTAGCGATTTCATTGGGATGGGCTGTTGGCGTGTGATTGTAAATAAAGGAACAGGACTGCTCCAGGTCCAGATTGGCACGAATGTCTGGGTGATTGATGTCTACTCCTGTGTCAATGACGCCGACTCTGACGCCTTTGCCAGTGGCTTGGCTATAACTGGATTCACCTGCTTTAATCAGGCTCATATCCCATTGGCAGGTGCCCAGGGGTTCCTTGTTAGCGGGGTTGAATACTCCGCCGTACAAAGCGGTGCAGGTATTAACAATTTCGTCGGTACCGGCTGCTGCCTTGATGTTGGGACTTATGCCGGCTATAGCGAGTACTGTCAGGCAAAGGGAAACTACGGACAGTAGTGAAAAACGATTCTCCATAATCCATCTCCTTAATGACCGTTATCGAAATGAGGGTAAAAACCCAGGTGCGGGTTGTTGCCACGGATTGATGCCACGGATTGTTGCCTCGAAAACCATGGACAACCAAGGGAGACTAACATAGAACTGAGTAACTCCGGTGTAAGGGGCGCGACATAAGGCCGGTGGAGAAACCTCAATTTGATTGTTATGCGATCAGATTGAATGTTTTGCGCACAATAGGACGATTGTTCTTATTAAAATTTCGTATCTATCGTTCTAATTAGTGATAAAGCACCTAAACTTAAAGCCAGTAACAAAAGCGTGTGGAAGAGTGGATATGAAGCGGTAGAGCAATAGAGGGTGACGGGGATATGAGGAAACGGGCTAATAGCAATACAACAGTTTTTCCGGATCGTGTCTGTGACTGGCTACGGCGCCCCCTATGGCAACGGATTAATATTCTGTTGGGCTTGGCATTGTTTACCTGTGCTTTCGTCTTGTCGTTGCTGTGGAATGTACCCGTCATATCCGGTGTAAAAGGCGGCGATCTGGCGTTTTCCCTGTTTTTTATGGCGGGCGGTATTTTGGGCCTATGGGCTGTGTCCGTAAAAAGTTCTCGATAAGGTAGATAGGTCTGTTTTTTTCCAGTCATATGCATTAAATTGCGTCTTCTTTAGTCATAAAAATGTAGTGCTATGGAAATCCCCCAGATTGAGATTGGTGATATTCCGCTTTGCCCGGTTGCCGATGATGCTCTACAGGGCATTCCCCGCCAACAAACCAATGCGTCACGTTGGAACGGTGCCTCCTGGCAGGCGTTTCTTGGTCAGTTGGTTCAGGCCCAAATTGAGGTTGAACAAAATCCGGAAGGCTTGGGCGTCTATGTGACTGATGCCAGCGGAATTGCTTACGGCAAACCTCATGGTGTCGTTTTGGCTCATAGCGCCGATCAAATCGCGCAAATACTCAAGGCTGCTCAGATTCATGGGGTGCCTGTTACGGTCAGAGGCGGGGGGTTAACCACTGAAGGTGAGTCAGTCGCCTATGGCGGCTTGTTGTTGGATATGACCGGCATGAGTCGGGTCTTGCACATTGATACTCAAGCGCAAACCGTGCGTACGCAGGCGGGTATTTACTGGCATACCCTGGCCGAGTCCTTGCGGCGCCAAAATATGGATTATTTGTCGGCCCCGCTGAATATGACATCGTCCGTAGGAGGTACTTTGGGTGTGGGGGGCATCGATGTGAATTCGGCCCGCTTGGGATGCAGCGCTGATCAGGTCGAGTCTTTACAAGTGGTAACACCGACCGGTGACATAGCCGAGTGTTCGGATTCGCAAAATCCAGAGCTGTTTCAACGGGTGATTCTGGGATACGGTCAATTTGGTGTCATCACAGAAGCCACGCTGAGAATTCGTCCTTATACCCCCTTGCGTATGCACTATTTTTATTACCGTGATTTGCGCACAGCGATAGAGGATTTACAACAGGTCGACCGTGACGGGGTTTGCGATTACACCGGCATACTAACCATGATGGATAAAGCCATCACTTTGCTGGTGGCCTTTGATTCCGATGAGAAACAACAGGTTTTTGAACAAACCTATCGTTCCCGATTGCGTGGTTATGGTGAATTAATGTTTGGACTGCGTTTGTCAGCCTATTACACGCTACGTCCATGGCGTTTTCGTGAAGCATTGTATTTGTTGCAGCGCAAACGAACCTTGTTTCCCGATTTGCAACCAAAACATCACATGCGCAATGGCACCATGCTGGATCGAACCGTGGTGTTTTCCCGCGCCGTTTGGACCCATTGGGGTGGTCGTCAAATGGTGATACCGGACTTGGCGACCAGTACAGAAAAATTTGTCGATGCAGTACTTCGGGGTAACGCAGTATGCAAGAAGTATTTCCCGTTTTATACCTTATATTGTGTGGGCATTAAACTTCGTGACGATCACAAAGCGCATTACGAGCTTTCCAGCATTCCACCCGATGCACAGGGGTGGGCTTACGGTTGTGAGTTTGAACCCATGTTGCATGATGACATATACAGCCGCGATACTCTGCAATCCTTCAAGAATGAGATCTACGATATCGGTGTGGAAATGAAAACCAGCTACTATCGCTTTGGCGGAATGATGAAAGGTTATATTCGTCGCGCCTTGGGGGATGCCGTGGTTGAACGGCATTTACAAATGAAGCGTGAGGCAGACCCGGCAATGATTCTCAATCGGGATGTCATTTTCTAATGAGTCTGGGGATAGATCACGGCGTCTGTCACGGTTGTAGCTTGTGTGTCAGTGTGTGTCCTTCGTGGCAGGACAGTCGCGATATTCGCATGACGCCCAAGTATTGCATTCGACTCATGCAAGCAGGCGCGGTCGTCGCGGAGTCTTTTACACATCCTGCGTTTGCCGTCGCAGCCCGTCATTGCATTTTATGCGGAGCCTGTCATGCGGCTTGCCCGCGCCAAATCGACTTGTATCAAATGATGGTGGATTTGCGCAATGCGGTACTGGAGAATGGTCAAGGGGTTGTGTCATCCAAGCGTGTTTTCGAAGAGGAACCGGTGGCGCAACTATTAATTCCCGGCCCGGCCCTGGCTGCCCATGCGGATTTGTTGCGCTTGGTAACTGACTTACTGAATAGCCAGAGGCAGACACGTTGTGCATCGGATTTGGGCGAGGATATTATTCAGTCTTTGATATTGGGTTTACCGGTAAGCGAGGCCAGAGTGGCCGAATTCAGTACATCATTGCAGCATGCGCGAACCCTGGTGGTGGACAATGGTTTGTTGTATGGTTTTCTAAAGCGGGTTCTACCGGAGCGGGACATCATCAGTTTGGCCGTGGCTTTGGGACGACTGGATAAGCCGGCGACAATCGGAGCCGGAGATTTTTACGTGCTCAATGCACGCATCTATCACGCAGATTATCGCATCTTACGCCCTTACTATGACAACCTGCGTAATCACTACGGGTGCAGGATGAATCTGGATCTGCAAAGGGTAGCCCAACCCACGCGAGCTGGGTTTGCCAATACGGAATTGGCGGCGGCTGATCGAATTGATTATCTACTCCAAGGCTATGACATCAAGAGGATCATCGTCGAGGAGTTGGAAGATATGGCAGAATTTAAAACGGCACAATCGGTGCCGGTGCACCATTTGGCTGAGGTATTCGCGTGACAGAAGCAAAACGCCAAGATCAACAGGCGACGCATAAAGTGGATGTGCTTATCGTGGGAGCCAGTTTGGCAGCCGCGGCGGCAGCTAAACGTTTGGTGGATGCGGGTCTGGAGACTTTAATCGTGGAGAAACGTGAACTGCCACGCCATAAAATCTGCAGTGGTATATTGTCACCGCGAGGATATCGGTTTCTTATCGAAAATTTCGGGCCTTTGCCTCGTCAGGCCTTGCATGATCCTACTTGGTGCCGAGGAGTCACTTTTCATTTCCCCAGCATGGTATCCATGTCCATGGATTTTTTCGGCGGTACGACACCGCACTTGCATCGTAAGTATTCCGATTATTGGGCCATACAGCGCAGTGGTGCCCGGGTAATGGACCAAACTTCCTTTGTCAGCTTGGTGGATTCGGGCGATGGGGTCAGCGTTAAAATTCGGCCCCAAGGTGGTGAGGACCAGTGGGTGCAAGCGCGTTTTGTGATTGGTGCGGATGGCCCCAGTTCGCCGGTATTGCGCTCCGTGTATCCTAATTACCCTAAGCAGATTCCATGGTTTTTTGTGGGGCAGAAGTTTCATGAAATCATCGAGTGTCCTTTGGATGAGGACTACTTTCATTTTTGGTTTCATCCCCAGTTAGGTCATTACACTTGGAGTCATGCCCGTGATGGCAAACAGATTGTAGGTGTAGGTTTTAAGCGTGGCGATAGTTTTCATAAGCGCCACGAATTTGTACAGCAATACCTGGAAGACAAACACGGCGTAAAACTAAAACCGGCGGGAGCGGATCATGAAGGCTGCGCCGAGAACTTCGGTCCATCCTTAATCAATCGCTATGTGTTTGGCCAGGGGAATGTGTTGATTACCGGCCAGGCCACCGGGTTTTTAAATATGATTGGTGAGGGAATGAGTTGTGCGTTGCACTCCGGTGCCATCTCCGGAGAGTCCATCATCGAGGCGTTGCGATTAAATCGTCCGGTGCAGGAGCTTTATCGTAAAATGATTGCCTCGGAAGTTAAGCGAACCACAGATCAATGGAACCCTTTAAAGATTGCGTTTGCCAAGCCCCACGAAGCGGATTTTCCCAAAGCCTTAATGGCTCTGTCCTGGGGGGATCGATATAACGTGCTGCGCGATATTTGGCGATTTGTTGTGTTGTATAAAGAGTTTAAGTGGGGGCGTCAAATCGCTGCTCGCAGTATGGAGCGGTGGCTTTACGGGAACTACCAAGACCATCGTTGGTTGTAACAGTCGGTCGGGCAATGACAACTGCACCAAAACGTTTATTGTATTTCGCAGATCCTATGTGTTCCTGGTGTTGGGGATTTACGTCGGTAATAGAACAAATCCGGAAAGAGTTTGGGGAGGGTGCGCAAAGCACTGAGGAGGGTGCAGTGTTGGAACTCATTACCGGTGGACTCCGACCGGGAGCTGCCGAGCCCTTGGATCCGGGCTTACGGCAGGAGATCCTGCATCATTGGCAGGCGGTGCAACGCCATACCGGACAAGCATTTAACTTTGACAATGCGCTACCGGCGGGTTTTGTCTATGACACAGAACCGGCCAGTCGCGCCGTAGTGCTTATCAAACAGCAGTGTCCGGCATCGGTTTTGGCTTTTTTTTCTTCTGTGCAAGAGGCCTTCTATGTTCATAAACAGGATGTGACCCGGGAGGCTGTGCTGAGTGAGTTGGCAGCGCCGTACCTGGATGCGCAGGAATTTGCGCGTTGTTTTCACTCTCCAGCCCTTACGGAGGCAACCTGGCAGCAGTTTGAGCTGTCTCGACGTTACGGAGTGCGGGGTTTTCCCACTTTATTGCTCGACAACGGCGCTGAAACCCATCTGATTTGTCATGGGTATTTGCCTTACTCAGACGTCAAATCCCGCCTCGATAGCTGTTTGGCCATCGAAAGTTATTAACCACCTGACCGTTGCTGGTCAGTGATGAATTTTTTCAACCAGTTGTTCCAGACGTTGGGCGACGATTTCCCACATGACCATCGGTCCGGCCGTTTGCAGAAACTGCTGCGCGGATTGGTTGCTGAATTGTTGTACATAATCCGCTAATTTATTTTGTTCTTGTTTCAGCGCTTGTAACTCTTCTTGGGCACGCGCATCTCCTGATTTTTCGGCTTTTTGCGCCAACTCATCAATATGTTGAAGGCGGGACATGTGGCTTTTAATGTGTTGTTCCACCAATAGGTTTGTGTGTGTCATGACGGCCTCTCATACAGTGATCCAATAGCCATAAAGGTTATTTAAATATACCTTATTCAGACTGCGAGAGGTCTGATCTGGGTCAATGACAAGGAGTGCGACTAAGTCTAAATATTAAATATAGGGGGTGTCAGCGATTTCACCGCGGAGGGCTTGTTGGTGAAAAATAGTGAAATTGCCTCAAAGCTGAACGAAATTGCGGATTTGTTGCAGCAACAACAGGCAAATCCTTTTCGGATTAGTGCCTATCGCCGCGCTGCTGCGGAAGTCGCGTCTTTGCCGCAGGCAATTACCGATATTGTGCAACAAAAAGGATTTAATGGCCTGTTGGATATTCCTGCGGTGGGTGCAGGTATCGCACGTTCTATTTATGAATATGTGGCTTTGGGGCGAATGAGCCGCTTGGAAAGTTTAAAGGCGGGGCAGGACCCAGTGGCCTTGTTTGAAGAGATTCCCGGCATAGGGCCGAAGCTGGCGCATCAGATTTTGGAAACCTTACATATCCATTCACTGGAAGCCTTGGAGCTTGCAGCACATAACGGTCGCTTAGCCTCCGTTCCCGGCTTTACCCGCAAGAAAGTATTAATGGTACAGGCCTGGCTCAGCCAGGTGTTGGGACGAAGGCGAATTCCGTCACATTTGCCCATGAAGGAGCCGCCGATTGAGTTGTTGTTAGCGGTCGATCGCCGTTATCGGGCCCGGGTGAGTGCAGGAGATTTGCCTCAGATTGCTCCGAAGCGGTTTAATCCCCAGGGCAAGGTCTGGTTGCCTATAATGCACAGCAGTAAAGAAGGCTGGCATTTTACTGCTATGTTTTCCAATACAGCGCTGGCACATCAGCTGCAAAGAAGTAGGGATTGGGTGATTATTTACTTTTACGACAAAGATCACCATGAAGGACAACATACTATTGTTACAGAAACACGGGGAGTCTTGCTTGGTCAGCGAGTGGTACGTGGTCGCGAAAGCGAATGTGTGGATTATTATCTACATAAGAGTGCGTAGCCATAAGACGGTACCAATGCTTTTTGCGCGTTCCGTTCTATAGATGATTCCATCCAAATTTTTACAATCCATGGCGTAGATAGCGTGTTTCTTGCATCGGGGTTCCTATTACCCTGTGTCTGGAATGATTGGAATTTGAACAAGCGTTGAGGTGCAAGCATGGCAAAACTTCCCGATGGTCTGAAGTTGAAGGATCAGCAATTCGAAAAACTGGCCGGGCTTTGGAGTTTGGCCAAAGAAAAGTTAAAAAACTCTGAGGGCAGTTTAAATCACTTTAGTGTGACAGAGTTGGAGACGCAGCGATTGCGAGTGGATGTATTTGGTTTTTCCTATTTGTTGGTTTTTAGCCATAATTTTCAATTCGGTCGAATTTTATATGCGCAATGGGATGATCAAGGTAACTTAGGCGACGGTTTGTTATCGGTTGCTTTTGATCCCAAGGGAAAATTGGGTGAACCCTATAGCAAATATACCGTGAAAGATTTTGCCGAAGTCAATTTTTTGATATTGGATTCTATTACTTCCATCAGCCGCATCAAACGTTAACTGTTATAACAAAGACGCTTATGTTCAAAGCATAACTGCCGTATTGTTTTCAACACGGCAGTTTTCTTTTTGGTAAAGACTCGATTGTTACGGCAGCAATACTCTGGGTGGTTTTTTCACTTTTATCTTTCCAGGCCCGGGTACATACACTCGGGGACCGATGCAAGCGCTGGTAAATGCCACCAACATGAATAGGACGAGAAAATAGCTTAGGGTTTTTTTCATATGACTAGCCTCTGTTTCTTTGAAACAATCTTAAAACGCTGGATTGGAAATAATCCGTCGCGTTCCTGTGAAAATACAGCATCTTGTTTAGGAATGTAGATGAATTTAACAGGAACTTCCAGCGACAGTTTCACTGGAAAAGGCCCGTTGCCGGCAACGGGCCTTTGGTGTTCTTTAATGAGTCGAGATTGTTGCAGTCTGTGTTACTTGAACGCTGAGTTTTTGTAAGGATTGCGCCAGTAGGGCGATGAGTTCGTAACGTTCGGCTTTGCTGATGTAAATGGTTTCCGGTTCCACTGTTTGAAGTTGTAATTTCTTATCGTACATTCCACACCTCCGGTTTTTTGAATATTATCGGGCATGTTGGATACTCTGCCGCAACTTGCGTTGCATGCAAGGATTACACCAGTATGTCTCGATTCATATTCGGTTTGATTTTGAGTGATATTTGTTCAAATCATAGAGGCATGTGTCCAATTTGTGACACGAGCGACAAGAGATTGACGCTGCTTTGGGAGGCAGATCATCAACGTACAAGAGTCCTCAACGTACAAGAGTCCTCAACGTACAAGAGTCCTCAACGTAAGAGCCATCAACTCAGTTGTGGTCTTCAACACAGAAAAGGTCTTCAATTTAAGACTCGCAGGGGGGAGTCAAAATGGCTTATGACGAAGGTGTAGCCCAACGGGTTCGTGAGATTCTACAGGACTATTCGGGGGTAACAGAGAAAAGAATGTTTGGCGGGATCGCATTTATGATTAACGGTAATATGTGCAGCGGGGTGGTGCAAAGCGAGCTCATGTTACGGGTAGGGCCGGATGCCTATGAGCAATGCTTAACACGGCCCCATGCTCGGATCATGGATTTCACCGGCAGACCGATGAAAGGTTTTATTTATGTGGGAGAATCCGGTTTTGAAAATGATGGAGATTTGCTGGCTTGGATCGAAACAGCGGTACAATTTGCGGGGAAGCTACCGCCTAAATAGTTCCTGCTGAGTGGGGGCTGGGATTGGATTTCCCGGGGAAGAGGAGGTTTTGTGGCTAGCATCCTGGTAAGAAACGTTGTAGCGTGGCTTGTCTTGGCGCTGGGTGCATGTGCTTCCGGCCCAAAGGTTATTACGGCTCTTGAGGTGGAGCGTCAGGTTTCTCAACAGCCGCAACTGGCCGCATTGATAGGGACGAAGCCGCGAAAACACAAAATATATTTGACCGGCGTGGGATGGCATACCGGTTTGGTTTTGGACTTGGCGGATATGGACTTACTGGCTCACATGCCTGTATTTCAGCAAGTACCGTCACGTTTTCCCGGAGCCCAATATCTGGAATTCGGCTGGGGAGATAAACGCTTTTATCAGAACCCCGGCCAATCTTTGCGCTTGACGGCCAATGCTCTGTTGGTGCCAAGTCATAGTACTATGCATGTGGTGGCAATGCGTGCTTCACCGCAACGACATTTAGGTGGAGCTGGAGAGGTAATAGAGTTATGTCTGGATGATAAGCAATTCCTCGCTTTGGGATTGTATCTTGACCGAAGTTTTAAAACCGGTCCGTCCGGTGTAGTGGCCACTTTGCCGGGCCCCGGAACCAGTTGGTTTTTTGATGCCGAGGGCGATTACCATTTGCTGAATACGTGTAATACCTGGACAGCCAAAGCCTTGGCCGGAGTGGGTATGCCCCTACAACCCGGCTTATATTGGAGTGCTACTTCGATTTTGGACTATGTAAAGCAAGAATTGAAATCCTTGGACGCTTTTGGCGCACCTTATCCGGGGCGAAAATCGATCTATTCATGCCATTGAGTTTGCGAAAAACAAAGTGCGGTAGGCTTTGTTAACAATCGCGATAGGTTGAGAGGTAGACTATGCGAAATATTATGCGAAATATGTTGTTTTGTTATTGTCTGCCTGCCTCCGCACCTTTATGGGCTCATGAAAAAATTTTTTTGCTTCACTTTCAAAATTCTCCCCTTGGTGTAATCAAGAAGTTCATGACTATTATTTTTCCAAGGGATTGAAACTGTCCAATGTGCACTGAGAATCTCAAACCAAAGACGGTCATTGGCACAGTCAACGTAAGGTGAGACTGGATCTGACGAAGGTAACCTTGCAGTGCTCCGTTCCGCAGAGCGGAAGAGAAAGTGAGGTGTACATTACTTTGACGAATGGCAAAATATTACAGAAAAAAATACACGTTTGGATAGCGATAATGTCCCTGTGACGACGGACAGTCAGCTGGAAACCTGGTGCAGCGAAAAATCCCCTGTGAATTTACAATCCCAAAGTCTTCTTCCTGATCGATGGCGGGTGAAAACAGTGAGGAAAGGCAACAATCTATTAACATGTGGGGTGTGGCGGGCTGGTTTTGAATGAAAAGAATTTGTCTGCTCGGTTACCAAAGGCGGTAGGCTGGAATACGATGAGTTTTTCCCAATAATATTATTTAAAAGTATATAAAAGACAGGTGATATATTATAACGTTATTAGCTGTAGTGGTTATTTATTGTTCAGTTTCTGTTATGGTATGAGTCTGGGTTGGGGACTCTAGCCGTCATTGGTTTTATTCAAAATACAAATCTACATGCGGTTTCCTTACCTCCAAGAACTTGTGATGTAATTCTGAGGTGGTTTCACAATGAAATATATTTCTATAATCTTTCTGCTATTCACGCTTAGTGCCTGTGCCCCTGCCCACCGTTTGGGAACGGTGGTTATTGAAAACAATACGGGAGAGCGAATTTTTGCTCAAACCCGGTTCATGCATGACAATAGCTTGAGTAGTTTTTATTCCTTGCAGCCCAATGCAGGAACGGAAATCGCCACTTTTGATATTGCCCCGGGGACGGAAGCAGATGTGTTGGTTCAATTGGAAGAAATGCAAATTACTAAATCCGGTTGTGATGTGAATTTAGATAAATCCCACATAAAGAAAATGGCACAGCTGGAAAAGCCGGGGTATTTTATTCGCATTACCAAAGATGTGTTCAACCGTTGTAAAAAGACAAACAGTACTTGGGAAATCTACAGCATCTCCGGTTAATTTTATCACCGCGCAATCGCGCAAACCCGGGTGACCCGCCCGGGTGCTCTGCTTTTTTTTATTGGCGTTTTATCCGATACTGTCCCAGGTAGTTTGTAACTTACGCGCTGGAATCGGCGGCTATACTTATCGTTACAAGTAGAAGCGGCTTGTTATTCAAGTTAGGTTACCAATTGACGTTAACAAAAGACGTTACCAGAAGCAGTGGAGATGCCCGTGCAAATTGGGGAAACAGTCAGAGATTATGTGTTGGAAGAGAAAATCGGGGCCGGTGGTGTTGGCGAGGTATGGCGTGCGCGACACCTTGCACTGGATAAAATTGTCGCAGTAAAATTTATGTTTGCGCATTTGGCGCAAGACCCCGATTTTCAGGACAGGTTTTTACGCGAAGCGGTCACGATGGCCAACCTGGATCACCCTAATATCGTTTCTGTTTCTGACTATTTTTCCAGCGAAGGGCAGCACTGTCTGGTGATGTCCCATGTGGATTGTGGTTCCTTACGAGATTGGATTCGGGAAAAGTCGCGTTTCAGCGAAGCCGAAACCTTACAAATCGCCGGCCAAATGCTCAGTGCCTTGGATTTTGCCCATCGGCGCGGTGTGATACACCGAGATGTTAAACCCTCCAATATTCTCATGGATCTCAATGGTAATGCCCACCTAACGGACTTTGGCATAGTCCTGCTTACCAGCGAGCAGCGGTTAACGACCACGGGTACGTTCATGGGAACTGTAGAGTACATGAGTCCTGAGCAAATTCAGGCCGTGAAGGGCGTTACGGGCAGGAGTGATCAATACAGCTGTGCTTGTGTGCTGTATGAGATGTTAACCGGACAACCGCCTTGTGGCAGCCGGGATGGTGGTGATACGGAATTTACCATTATGAAACGCCACACTGATGAAATACCCCCGATAATCAGGGAACTCAATCCGGATGTGAGTGAAGCAACCCAGGCGGCGATTATGCAGGCTTTAGCCAAGGATCCGGCCAACCGTTTTCCGTCTTGTGGGGATATGATCCGGGCGCTGGAGTTGTCCCAGGTGCAACCTCATGTGAGTGGCAGCACGGTACCACCGGGAGTCATTGACCGCGCTGTGTCTGACCAAACTTCGGCTATTGTGGTACCCAAGGCACTTTCAGATAAAGCCATTTCCAATAGAAAGTCCGATATTCACGTCCCTAAACTAACACCTGACAGTGGTGACACGATGGTGTCGGTCCAGAATAAAGCGGTATATCCCACTACGGAAAAGCTCAGCCCCGCTGATGTGGTGCAAGCCCAAACCCAAACCCCATTGGCGCCTACCCAAGTGGTGCAGGCTGAAGCGACAAAAGCGGTGGGCAAGAAAAGTTATGCCTTATGGTTGGTGTTGGCGATTGTTGCCGGCTCGGCCTTGTCCTTCCTCAGTTTAAAAGACACTTTCACCGTTAGGAGTTTGTTAGGTAAAGCTGAGAAAGCCTACGCCATGGGTGAGTATGAGGCGCCGCAAGGTAGCAGTGCTTTGGACTATTACAAAAAAGTACTGCAATTGGAGCCGGATAATAAAAAAGCCATCAACGGTATTCGACGCATGGCTGATTATTATTTAAATTTGTCCAAAAAGGCAGTGGGTGAGCGGCAATATGCCAAGTCCGAGCGTTACGCGGATGATGCGGCCCGCTTGGCTCAATTGCATCCGCAATTAAACGGAATCACCGACCGCGTGGCGGCAGAGCAGAAAATTCGTGTGGCGGAAATGGCGTTGGAGGAAGTGGAATCGGAAAAGCTAAAAATTAAGGCCATGGAGCAAGAACAGCTGGACCAGTTGGAACAGGAAAAGGAAAGACTGGCTTCCGAGAAGGAACGGTTATCCACAGAACGCATTATTATGCAAAACGAGAAACGATTGCTGACTCAAAGCCGGCTTAATACTCAACAACCAGTGCCACAAGCCCGAACGGTTTCCGGTTCCAAAGACGCCGCTGCACGCAGTCCTGCCGCCAAAGAAGCCAAGTTAATCAAACCCATTACGATGAGTGTAGTTAAAAAGAAAGCTACTACAGCGTCTGCGTCCAAGGGTTTGAACACAGCTAAGACCAAAATCCCACAAAGAAACCAGACAGTGGCCACAGCTAAACCTGAACCTAAGCCTGAACCTGTACCGGCATCGGTAAAGACTGAGGCGGAAATTAATGCGGAGCTGAAACAGCATTATAATACCGGCCGAGCAATGTTAAAAAAACGTGATATGACCCTGGCGGATATTCGGGAAGCGCAGGGCTTGCTCAAACAAATGCAGGGCCTGTCGGCAGAGCACAAACTGGTCAAAAGTCTGTCCACCTTAATAGTGAGGGCCTGTTACTTGCTGGGTCGCAATACCTTAAAACAGAAGCAATACGAGACTACACAGGAGTTAATTAAGTTGGGACTAGGATTGGATGCCGACGACAAGCGAATGAAAAAATTGCAAAAGTTACTGGATCGGCAAAGACAGTAGGGTTAGGGCGAATGAGTTCCGCATAGATGAGGATTTCACCTATGCGGATGACATCGAAGAATTTATCGAGTTTTTATTTTGGCTTTTTTTCTTAGGCTATTGATATAAGATTCCACGCTTTTGTTTTGTACCCGCATGCGCAGTTGATCTTCCATATCCTCGAATTTCGGTGTGTCGGTGGCGCGGCTGTCTTCCAGCAGAATGACGTGCCAGCCAAACTGAGTGTTCACGGGGGTCTCTGAGAATGTGCCTTTTTTCATGTTTGCGACGGCATCAGCGAAAGGCTTAACCATCTGTTCCGAGCGAAACCAACCCAGGTCTCCTCCCATGGGACCGCTGGGTCCGGTGGACTTTTCTTTGGCCAGTTTTTGAAAATTACCGCCTTTCTTTAATTCGGCAATCACATCCTCGGCTGTTTTTTTGTCGCTCAGCAAAATGTGGCTGGCTTTGAACTCGCGATTGTTCAGGGTTTTAATGAAGTTTTCGTATTCCGTCTGTAAGGTTTTCTTAGGAATTTCCTCTTCAGTGGTTTTTCTCAACATTTCACCGGCAATTATATTTTGGCGGGCGTTTTCCAATAGCGTGCGAATGTTTTGGGATTTGTCCACTTTCTTTTGTAAGGCATCTTGATAGATGAGTTCACGGTTAATGAGTTCGTTGAGTACCATGTCGCGTTGCGTGGTCGGATCCAGGTCTTTTGGTAAACCCCGTTGCTTAATATACGAATCATAGGTGCTGAGTGTGATTTTCTTGCCGTTAACCACAGCCATGACATCTTTGCCCAGGTCAGCACTGTGAGCCAGTTTACCGCCGATGAATACGCCGGTCGCCACGAAAAAGCTGACCAGATTAATGAAAAGTTTGCGCGAGTCCATATAGGTTCCTTTTGGTTGCCGAACCAGTTACGGCAGTACCAGTTTAAATGGTTTTACAATGACAGATTCATAGACGCCTGCTGTTTTGTACGGGTCCGCATTTGCCCAGGCTTGGGCCTCCTCCAGAGAAGGGAATTGCGCAACAACCAGACTGCCACTGAATCCGGCTTCGCCGGGGTCATCGCTGTCAATGCGCGGATGCGGGCCTGCCAACACCAGTCGGCCTTGGTTTTTCAGTTCTTCAAGGCGTTGTAGATGTGCCGGGCGAGTGGCTTTGCGTTTTTCCAGACTGTCCGCACAGTCTTCGCTGATAATGGCGTATAACATTCTTATTCGGGTTCCGGTTTTAAATGTTTATGCATGTAAATGCCTTGGCCCATGATAAATAACAGCGTTAAGCCGAGATTTCCAAAAGTTTTGAAATCCACCCAAGTATCCGTGTCATAGTTGAACATGACATAAAGATTGGCGAAGCCGAAGGCGATGAAAAAGACTGCCCAGCTGATATTCAGTCGGTTCCAGACAAATTGGGGCAAGGTTATTTGTTTGTCCAACATACGTTGGATCAGGGTTTTGTTACCGATAAAGTGCGAACCCAGAAACACCAGGCCGAAAAGCCAGTTTACGACGGAGAACTTCCATTTTATAAAGGTTTCGTCCTGAAAGAGTATGGTGGCGCCGCCGAAAACGACGACCAGCACCAGAGTGATAACGTGCATCTTTTCCAGGCGTCGGTGTTTGACCCAGAAAAAAATCATTTGCGCGATAGTGGCGATAATCACAGCCCCTGTTGCTACAAAGATGTCATACATTTTGTAAGTGACAAAAAACAGGATTAAAGGGAAAAAATCAAACAGAAATTTCATGTGTCCGCTTACTGTGTATTATTGATGATGAGTCGCATGGGTTACGCCCCGGGCCGAAGGCGCATACTGTATCACATCCCACCAATAATGCGGTAGAAAATGCCGGTTTCGTATGCAGAGCCTGTCTTATTGAGGTATGATTGCGCGCTTATGTCTTTGAAATTTGACCTGCACAGCCATTCCAATGCATCCGACGGTAGCCTGAGTCCAGAATCACTGGTCCAAAGAGCGAGGGAGTGCGGTGTGGACGTATTAGCCTTGACCGATCATGACATTACTGCCGGCTTGGAAGCGGCTTCACGTAGTGCCAGGCAGTGGGATGTTCAGCTGATTCCCGGCGTAGAGATTTCGGTTTCGTGGTCCGGTATAACCATACATATTTTGGGCTTGGGAATAGATCCACAGAACCCGCGTTTGCAGCAAGGTTTACTCGAATTGCGAAAATTCAGAGATTGGCGTGGTGAGGAAATTAGCCGGCGCTTGGAAAAAGCAGGAATACCAGGGGCTTTGGAGGGCGCAAGACGTCACGCTTCAGGTGCAATCATCAGTCGTACCCATTTTGCCCATTTTTTAGTGGAGCAGGGGCGGGCTAAGGATATTCGGGACGTGTTCAAACGCTTTTTGGTAAAGAACAAGCCGGGTTATGTTCCGGGCCAATGGACAGATTTGAATTCAGCGCTGGAATGGATCCACGCGGCCGGTGGTTTGGCTGTTATTGCCCATCCGGCACGTTATAAACTCAGTGCTACCAAGCTGAGATCCCTGTTGGCGGAATTCCGGGATTGTGGAGGGGAAGGTTTGGAAGTGGTTTCCAGCAGTCATAGTGTCGATGAATGCGGTACGATGGCGCGATTAGCGCAGCAATTTGACTTGTTGGCGTCGTGTGGCTCGGATTTTCACGCCCCAGAGCAGCGTTGGGCCGAGTTGGGTCGCATTCCCCCGTTACCGGATCAGTGTGTACCCGTGTGGAGCCGGCTGCCTGGATTGCAGACGTAAACCCATCAATCATCGTTTAATTATCATAGTCCATCAACCAGCATCTTTAGTACTTAACTCCCATGAGCCAATTTTTGCAGATTCACGAAACCGATCCTCAAGCGCGCTTGATCAAACGTGCTGTGGAGATTATTCGGGACGGTGGTGTGGTGGTGTATCCCACTGACTCCGGCTATGCCCTGGGTTGTCACCTGGGTGATAAAAACGCTATGGAACGGATACGACGTATCAGGAAACTTGATGATAAACATAACTTTACCTTGGTTTGTAAGGATTTATCCGAAGTTTCCACCTATGCCAGAGTGGACAATGCGTCTTATCGTTTAATGAAACGATTAACACCCGGACCATATACTTTTATACTCATGGCAACACGCGAGGTTCCACGGCGACTCCAAAACCCCAAAAGAAGAACCATAGGTTTGCGTGTTCCGGATAATGTGATTGCTCACGCCATGTTGGATCAACTGGGTGAACCACTGATGAGCAGTACTCTCATACTTCCCGGTGAAGAAATGCCGGAAACTGACCCCTTGAGCATCCGTGATTTATTGGAACGTCAGGTGGATTTGGTCATCGACGGGGGGTATTGCGGTTTGGGCTCTACGACCGTGGTGGATTTGGTGTCTGAGGAACCGGTGGTGTTGCGTGAAGGCAGCGGGGATGTGGATGCATTGTTTTAGAATAACCACACAAACAGAAATAGAATAGCTGGTTTTCTTGGCCGGTTTGGCTTTTAATAAGAACTGCACGATAAAGAGAAGGGGAAAGAATGAGTTCGGTACCGACACAATACCAAAGGGTATTATCGGGAATGCGCCCAACCGGGCAGCTGCACTTAGGGCATTACCACGGCGTCTTAAAAAACTGGCTGACTTTACAACATGAGTATGAGTGTTTTTTCTTTGTTGCCGATTGGCACGCCTTAACCACTCAATACGACAATACCAGCGTCATTGCTGCCAGTGTTCTGGATAATGTGATTGATTGGTTGGCGGCGGGAGTAGATCCGGGAGCGGCACGAATCTTTATTCAATCTCATGTGCCTGAACATGCGGAATTGCACCTGTTGCTGTCCATGATCACCCCATTGAGTTGGTTGGAGCGGGTACCCAGTTATAAAGATCAACAGGAGTCCCTCAAAGAAAAGGATCTGGCCACCTACGGTTTTTTAGGCTACCCCTTATTACAAAGCGCCGATATATTGATCTATCGAGCCGGAATCGTTCCGGTAGGAGAGGATCAGGTGGCTCATGTGGAGCTGACCCGGGAAATTGCGCGTCGTTTTAACCATCTCTATGGCCGCGAAACCGATTTTGAAGGAAAAGCCGAAGCCGCTATTCGTAAAATGGGAAAGAAAAATTCTAAGCTATACAACGAGTTAAGGAGAAAATACCAGGAACAGGGTGATCATGAGGCGCTGGAAACCGCCAGAGCCTTGTTGGAGACTCAGCAAAATATTACCCTGGGTGATCGCGAAAGACTCTTTGGATATGTGGAAGGGGGCGGTAAAATAATCCTCCCCGAGCCCCAAGCGTTGTTGACAAATGCGTCCAAAATGCCGGGGTTGGATGGTCAAAAAATGTCCAAATCTTATGGCAATACCATTGCCCTGAGGGAGGATCCCAAGGCGATAGAGCAGAAGTTGCGTACCATGCCTACGGACCCAGCCCGTATCCGCAGGGATGATCCCGGTGATCCGGCCAATTGTCCGGTGTGGGAGTTACATCAGGTATATTCCAACGACGATACCCGAGACTGGGTGCAGCAGGGTTGTCGCCAGGCCAGTATTGGCTGTGTGGACTGCAAGCAACCTATTATTGATAGTGTGTTAAAGGAACTGGAGCCTATTCGGGAGCGGGCAGAACAATATATCAACGATCCCAAACTGGTGCAGAACATCATCAGCGAAGGCAGCGAAGCGGCCAGGGATGTTGCCCAGGATACGCTGGACGAAGTACGAGAAGCTATGGGGCTGGAATATAAGTAAACCGGACCAAACCGGCGGGGCACAGATAGCATGAATGAAGACGAGTTAGCGCAACAACAGGAAGCGAGTACTGGTGAGGGGGAGAGTGAGCCATCGCAAACCCAGGCCAATGCCGATACAGCCAATGAGGCGACAGTGACCGAAACTGGGGGCGAGGACTCGGTACAGACTGATATGCAGTCCTTACCCGATAATGTGATTCCAATCGCCAAAGTACGCGGTGCGGCAATGATTGAGATGCCGCAGGATTTGTATATTCCTCCGGATGCTTTAGAGGTTTTCCTCGAAGCCTTCGAAGGGCCGTTGGATTTGTTGCTATACCTGATCAAGCGGCAAAACCTGGATATATTGGACATTCCTATAGCGGAAATCACCTATCAGTACATAGAGTACGTGGAGTTGATGAAAGAGTTTCACTTGGAACTGGCTGCCGATTATTTGGTGATGGCAGCCATGCTGGCGGAAATTAAATCGCGGATGTTGTTGCCACGGCCAATTACAGAGGAAGATGAAGACGATCCCAGGGCGGAGTTGGTTCGGCGACTGCAGGAATACGAACGTTACAAAATTGCTGCTGAAGATCTGGCTGTTTTGCCGCGGCTGTATCGGGATGTATTCCAAGTCGAAGTGCATCCACCTGAGTTGGAGCGAAGCAAACCGCAGCCCCACGTGGAGTTGAAGGATTTGTTGTTCGCGTTTAAGGATGTGTTGAACCGGGCGGATATGTATTCTCATCATCATATCCAGCTGGAACCGTTGTCGGTGCGTGAGCGCATGTCCAGTGTATTGGACAGGGTACGGGGCGGTGGTTTTGTGGAATTTGTGTCCCTGTTCACGCCTGAGGAAGGTCGTTTGGGTGTAGTGGTGAGTTTTCTTGCTATATTGGAATTGATTAAAGAATCATTGATTGAACTGGTGCAGACAGAACCTTTTGAACCCATACACATTAAGGCTGTGGAGTCATGATAGAAATTCAACAATTAAAAAAGGTCATTCAGGCGGCCATGATGGCCTTTGGTCAGCCCCTTACTGTAGAACGTATGGTGGCCCTGTTTGATGAAGATTCAGGCGTAGGCAAAGGCGAGATACGCGAAGCGCTTGTTTTATTGCAGGAAGAATGTGCGGATACCGGAATAGAATTAGTGGAAGTTGCCAGTGGTTTTCGCTATCAAGCCCGGCAGGAGAATGCGCCTTGGGTTGGGCGTTTATGGGAAGAAAAACCACCGAGGTATTCCCGCGCTTTATTGGAAACCCTGGTGCTTATTGCGTATCGTCAACCCATCACCCGTGGTGAGATTGAAAGTATCCGCGGGGTCAGTGTTAGTTCCCAAACCGTTAAGACATTGCTGGAAAGAGATTGGGTGAAAGTGGTCGGACATCGTGACGTTCCCGGGCGTCCGGCTATCTATGCTACCACAAAGGCATTTTTGGACTATTTCAATTTGAAGTCTCTGGACCAATTACCCTCCCTAAGCGAAATCAGAGATCTGGATAAAATCCGAGTGGACGGGGAGACAGACCCAAACAATATCGAAGCCGCCGCGGGCGAAAATTTAGAGACTCCAGTGGATATCCATGCAGAATCCGCTTTGGACGAGCCGGAAGAAGAGGTCTCGAATGAAAAGGAAGTTGTGGCCGAGGGCGAGCTTAAGGACGAAGACGAATCCGATTTGTACACAGACACTGCTGATGACGATGATGTCGTGGAGTCAAAGACGGATGTGGCAGTGATGCAACAAGCACATGAGTCGGATGAGGTTGAAGAAATAGAACCAGCAATGGAACCCGAATTTGCGCAAGCTGCCGATTCGGAGCCTGATGTGGACTCGGATGATGACGATTTCGTCGACTTTTCTTCTGGTGAACCCACTGTCACTATGGTATCTGCGGACTCTGATACCGTAAGTGAAGAGATTCTGTCGGAGTTGCAAGTTGATGATGATGACTTCGTCGATTTTTCCATAGCCTCAGAGACTGATGTTGATGCAGATGACTATGATCCGGAAGCCGAGTATTCCGAAGATCCGCCCATAGACGAGCCGCGCAGGGACTATGAGGAAATGTATGTGGATCATGATGAGTTACACGAAGATGCTGACGTAGTGATGGAAACTGTGGATGACACACAAGAGGATGAAACGGATAACGATACCCTAAGACCGGAAAAACACGCAGCGGCGGAATAGTCTCCGGATAGACTCGGATCCTGACTCCAGGCATCACATGACAGAAAAATTGCAAAAGGTACTGGCGCGTGCCGGTTACGGCTCTCGCCGTTTGATGGAAACCTGGATCGAACAAGGTCGGGTAAGTGTCAATAAAGTAACCGCCAAACTGGGTGATCGCGTTGGTGAAAATGACCTCATTGCTCTGGACGGTCGTCTCATCCCCAAGCGTCTGCTTGACGCAACTCAAAAGACTCTGCTTTACCATAAGAACGTGGGAACCGTGTGTTCCCGCTCGGATCCGGAGGGGCGTTCTACCATTTTTGAAGACATGCCTAAAATCAGTGGCGGTCGCTGGATTTCAGTTGGGCGGCTGGATATTTCTACCAGTGGCCTGCTGATTATGACCAGTGACGGTGAGTTAGCCAATCGTCTCATGCATCCTTCCTACGAGTTGGAACGGGAATATCTGGTGCGGGTTCTGGGTAGTGTCAGTCCAGCTACCATTAATCAGTTGCTCGCCGGCGTGGACTTGGACGATGGTCCGGCGAACTTTGACTCCATTGTGGACATGGGGGGTGAAGGCGCGAATCATTGGTATCGGGTGGTGGTTAAAGAAGGGCGTAATCGGGAAGTTCGACGTTTGTGGGAGTCTCAAGGTGTGGTTGTTAGTCGCTTAACGCGCATACGCTTCGGACCGGTTGAGCTGCCGCGAAGCTTGGCACGGGGGCAGACAGTCCAAATGCCGGATAAGCTGTTGGCGGATTTATATCGCGTTGTGGGCTTGAAACCGCCCGGTGAGCTTTATGAACCGGAGATAAGAAAATCATTGGGGGGGCAACGGGTAAAGGCCGGTGTAAAGCAAAAGCGGGTTAAATCCCAAAGTGTGAAGACGTCGTCTCGTTCTCAATCCAAGCCCAAAAAGGCCTCGGACTCAAAAGCTCAAACCGGATCCAAACGTTCAAGCGGACCCAAGGGTCCAATCGCCCGGACTCGCCGCAAAGATTAGACGCCCGTGGCGATGCGAATGCAATTACGACCTTCGCGTTTGGCTTTGTATAAGGCTTCGTCCGCACGGGCAAACAGGGATTTGTCATCGTCCGTTTCCGCTAATACAGTAATGCCCAGGCTGACGGTCATAGAGATTTGCTGTTTATTCACCTGAGTTTGCAGGCGTTCCACCCGGCGTCGTATGCGTTTTGCCAAGCGAAGCACCCCTTGGATATCGGTTTCCGGTAGGACAATCACAAATTCCTCGCCACCGTAACGAAAAATCATATCGGAAATACGCACGCTTTTTTCCGTGCATTCCACCAAGGACTGCAGGCACAGGTCTCCGGCGGAGTGGCCGTAGGTATCATTAATGGTTTTGAAATGATCCACATCCATCATGATAATACCCAGTGAACGGTTGTGGCGCGAAGCCAACTCTATCTCACGTTGTACGGATGTATTCATGGCCGAACGGTTGCCAATGCCGGTTAATGGATCTTTGTTGGCTGCATTGACAGCATCTTTATACAAAATTGCGTTTCGCAGCGGGTAATGAACTGCGCAAATCAGCTGTTCAATCGTCTCGATTTCCTTGTTGGAAAATTTGCTGTTGCGGGTCAGGCTGAGAAAACCCAAATGTTGTTCATTAATGGACAATTCATAAGTGCAGGAATGGCGCGCTCGGCGTCCCAGCGTGAAGTTCACGCTGAGTTTTTCGTAAACATAGGAAATATTATTGTGCGGTACGATATCGCCCAGTTCTTTGCTGAACTGACTCAACAGTTCTTCAATGTTTAGACTGGTCTGTAAAATGCCGGCGATGTGCAATACTTTTTCGTATTGCTTGGAGTTTTCCGCCAATTGCTCGGCATTATTGATAGCCGCGAGCTTACCACTGCTGTTGACTGGCAGTACCTTGTTTTCCGTTACCTGCGGCAGTGTCGACATTGTGCACCTCGTGGGTTTTATTGTCCGTCTTTTATTCAATGTTCTTAATAGAAAAACAGAAGCGAAAAATATGCCAACCGCATATAATAATGTAAAACAAGGGTTTACAAACACTACTGGAGTTAATGCCAAAATTGTGTCGCCACGAAAATGTCTCGGCGATTACAGATCAGAGGCAATCGCGATACTCAGGACGGGAGTTCGCAACGGCTTTAGAATAGATACTCAAAAAAAGTCTAGTCACTATTGGTTCAATTGAAAGTGTAAATTGTATAATAAATATTTCTGTTTTTAG
Source organism: Gammaproteobacteria bacterium (assembly GCA_029882975.1). NCBI lineage: Bacteria > Pseudomonadati > Pseudomonadota > Gammaproteobacteria > Gammaproteobacteria bacterium. The sequence continues at coordinate 77,369 of JAOUJW010000011.1, read as the reverse complement.
GAACCCCGTAGGAATTTGTTGGGTCTGAGACTATTATGAGCGTTGCTAAATGCGGCTACGACGGGAGGTCGGTCATGTCAATTACCTTACGTAATCTGGGAATGGGGATTCTCATACTGTGTTTTACTCACAGTGTTTGGGCGAAAAAGGAAGGGGAGCTCAATCCGGATCTGACCAATCCAGGGTTTGTGGAGTTTCCTGCATGGTTTAAGGTGTCGTTTCTGGATTTTAATGAAGACAGCGATGAGGCGAGCCAAGCCAGTAAGTATTTACTGGTATTTTTTTATCAGGACGGCTGTCCGTACTGTCGCAAAACCATAGAAGTGAATTTCGCGCAAAAAGCCATCGAAGACAAAACCCGTGCTCATTTTGACGTAGTCGCGGTGAATATGTGGGGTGACCGGGAGTTGACCTGGCTGGACGGCGAATCCATGACGGAAAAGCAATTGGCGGAAAAAATGCGGGTTATGTTTACGCCCACCTTGATATTTGTGGACAAGGACAAGAAAACCGCGTTACGCATTAACGGTTACTACCATCCGCAAAAGTTTTCTGCAGCGTTGGATTATGTGCGTCAGGGGCAATATCTCAAAACCGGGTTTCGCCAATATTGGAATCAACTGAGTCCCAGTCCCAGCGCCGGTAAGTTACATGCGCAAACTTTTATCGTTAAACCACCCTACGATTTTTCCAAAACCTCAAAAACGCCGCGCTTGGTTTTGTTTGAACAAAAAGATTGCCCCGCCTGCGATGAGTTGCACACCGATGTATTTAAACGCAAGGAAACTCTGCAGCAATTGAAACCCTTTAGCGTAAGTCAACTGGATATGTGGTCTAATACTCCGGTGGTTACGCCCGAGGGTAAGAAAACCACTGCCAAACAATGGGCCAAACAACTGCAGGTCAAATATGCTCCGTCTTTGGTGTTTTTCGATTCCCAGGGCAAAGAAATCATTCGCACCGAAGCCTATTTTAAATCCTTCCACCTGCAATCGGTGATGGAATACGTCTCCTCCGGCAAATACAAAACCATATCCAGCTTTCAACGCTATATCGACGAACGCGCCGATGCCCTGCGGGCCAAAGGCGTCGCTATCGATCTGATGCGCTAGCAGTATTGTGCCGAACCGAAATCGCTGAGTTCGTGCACAATTGCAGGGCGGCTAACCTGAGTAACCCGCGCTGTGCGAAAGGTGGGTTTAAGCCAGGGTGGTCTTTATGTGTTGGCACCTAATCCTGCGCCGCAAAACGTTCTCCGGTTACTCCGGCGCTGGCTTCGTTCATTAAATAAAGATAAATATTGCAAATATCTTCCGGCCCTGGAATTTCATTGGGATCCTGCCCGGGGTAGGCCAGGGCGTTCATGCGGGTGCGTACCGGACCGGGATCGACACAGTTGACGCGTATACTGGTGTTAACTTCCAGCTCTTCCGCCAAGACTTCGGCCAGGTTGGTGACAGCGGCTTTGGATGCGGCATAGGCGCCCCAGTAGGCCTGTCCCTTATAGCCCACATTGGCGGTTGTGAAAATAATGGAGCCGTCTGGTTTCTTATTCAGCAGTGGCAAACAATACTTGGTGAGAAAAAACGTGGCATTTAAATTCACCTGCATAATATGCATCCACAGGCGTGCATCGTAATGTTCGATGGGTGTTAAGGTGCCCAGGGTGGCGGCGTTGTGTAGCAGGCCGTCCAGGTGTCCAAATTCAGACTCTATGGTTTGTGCCAGTGTTTGGTATTCCACCGGCATGGCCGTTTGCAGTTCCATGGGGTAAATCGCCGGTTCCGGGGAGCCTGCCTCGACGATTTCATCATAAATTTTTTCCAGTTTCTTTTGCGTCCGTCCCAATAAAATCACTGTGGCTCCGTATTGGGCGTACACTTTTGCTACGGCGGCACCGATACCGTCGCCGGCTCCTGTTACGACAATGATGCGATCCTTGAGGCAGTTTTGCTCTGCTTGATAGTTTGACATAACATTTCCAATTCAGAACCAGGGTTTGTGTTTTAATTACTGGCGATACAATAGAAAAAGGTTTACTGATAAGACAATTTCGAATGACGCAATTTTTCTGCTCTGGCGGTTTTCCATGCCAGCCATAGCTTTTTGAAAGGACTTATGGAGATCCGACCATTCATCACTTGGTAATCGTGTTTTTCGATAGCATGTAGCAACTCTTCATAGATTGCAGCCATAATTAGACCACTGCGTTGATTGTAACGGTCGGTTTCCGATAAATAGGTGTAGGCCTTTTGATAATACTCTGCCGCCCGCCGGCCCTGAAATTTCATGAGTTCACGCATGGCATCCGTATTACGATAGTTCAATATATCCTGTTCGGATACACCGAAACGTTCCATTTCATCCAGGGGAATGTAAATACGATCGCGTTCTGCATCTTCACGTACATCGCGCAGGATATTGGTTAATTGAAAAGCCAAGCCAAGGTTGTGCGCGTATTTCTGCGCATCCGGTTCTTTGTATCCGAAGATTTCCGCTGCCATCAAACCCACCACACCGGCGGCGCGGTAACAATACAAACTCAGTTCGTTAAAACTGGGATAACGATGGATGGTAAGGTCCATAGCCATACCTTCGATGATTTCCAAGAAATATTTCAGAGGCAGGTCGAATTCTTTAATGATTTCGCATAAGGCGTGCTGCACCGGATGCTCCGGTTGGCCCTGGAACGTTTTTTCCATGGTGTCGCGCCACCATTGTAATTTGGTTTGTGCCACTTCCGGGTTGGTGCACTCATCCACAATATCATCCACTTCGCGGCAAAATGCGTACAAGGCTGTGATGGCTTTACGTTGCTTAGGCGGCAGAAATAGAAAGCTGTAATAGAAACTGGAGCCGCTTTTGGCAGTTTTTTGTTGGCAATATTGTTCCGGTGTCATGGTGATTATGGCATGTGGTTTTAAGTGTTTGGTTACAGGTTGCACAAAAGTGGATATCTGAATTATACCAGTTTTAAATCTGATCTCTATGCTTGGATGTTGTGGCCTTGGTGTCGATGCCCTAAAATTTGTATATTTGGTTCAATCGGATTGGCAGAGCAATTTAAAAAATGGCGAAATTCAGGAAATTTACTGTGGGTGTGGTGGTGGGCAGTTGTCTCGGTTTGTGGGCCGGAGTGAATATTGGCAAAGGTCAGCCTATTTGGGCCAACCCCTTTAAACAGCGTTCTCTGGCGCAACAAGCATCCGATCAGGCCAATAAAATGCTCAAGGATGCCAAACGCGCAGTACGGGAGAGTTTGAAAGAATAGGTTTACGTTTAACAGTACAGGATGAATCCTATTAAGCGTCTTCCAGCTGTTTTTCCTCGGGCTGTACGGTTTCCGGGCTGCTTTCCAAAGCCTTGGGCGCGGCTTCGATTTGTTCCACCCGCTCCAGGGGTTTCTTCTCGCTAATCCCCATTTCCGTGAATTTACGTGCTCCCGGTATGATGCGGCTGTCGAAAGAGGCGACGGCTCTATTAAAATGTTGTACGGAGCCGGACAGGCTTTTACCCAAGCGACCCAAATGCTCTGCGAAGGTTGCCAGGCGTTGATATAGGTCGGCACCAATTTCGCGAATATGCTCGGCGTTTTCCGCCAATGATTCCTGGCGCCAGCCGTATGCGATAGCCCGTAATAATGCCATTAGGCTGGTGGGCGTTGCCAGAATCACTTTTTGTTGCATGGCATCTTCCAGTAACTGGTGGTCTAAATCCAGGGCTGCGCTGAGAAACTGATCTCCCGGAATGAACAGTACGACAAATTCCGGGGAATTTTTAAACTGATTCCAGTAGGATTTTGCAGATAGTTCCTGGATACGTTTGCGTACATTGCGACAATGTCGTTCCAACGCTTTGCTGCGGTCAGTATCATTGTCCGCTTCCACGGCGCTGAGATAGGCATCCAAGGGTGTTTTTACGTCCACCACAATTTCACGTTGTCCCGGCATGCGCACAATCATATCGGGACGCAGGGCGCCGTGTTCCGTGTTTTGATGTTCCTGTTGGAAAAAATCACAATGTTCCACCATGCCTGCCAGTTCCGCCAGACGCTTTAGCGTCAGTTCACCCCATTGTCCCCGAACTTCGGGGCGGCTCAGAGCTTTGACCAGGTTGCGGGTTTCCGATTGCAGTGCCGATTGAGTTTGGGCCATGCTGGTCAGGTGCTGGGTCAAGGCACCGTAGGCCTCTTTGCGTTCGTTTTCAATTTCACGGATTTGTTTTTCGGTTTTATCCAGGGCTTCTTTAATGGGCTTGATCAGGTTTTCGATGGACTTTTCTTTTTGTCCTAACTCGTTTTTCGCTTGGATTTGAAACTGTTTCAGATTTTCCTGGGCCAGTTTCAGGAAGGCTTCATTGTTTTTTTGCAGTGCCTGACTGGATAAGGCGCTGAAGCTGTCTTGTAATTGTTGTTTGGCATTTTCCAGGGTTTGTAGTTTTTCGTTGGCGTTGCTGCGTTCCAGCTCCAGGGTGACCTCAAGGGTTTTGATCTGTTCCCGTGCTTGTTGTAGGGGTTTGTTTAAACGAAAATAGACTATTAAGCCACAAAGTGTGGCTGCCACCGCGGCGCTAATGCCTACCAATAACCAGTGTATGGGTTCCAGATGTATTCCTGTCATCGCTATTTCCGCTGCTTTACTTGTTATTTAATCCAGTGTTCCAAAGTGTAGCGGATTTGTTCCGGATGAGACACACTGGTGTCTGCGCCCCAGCTTTGGGTTTGGCTGAGATCATCGATATAACCGAACAGGGCGGCGATGGTGTGCATGCCGGCGGCGTTGCCTGCTTCTATATCACGGGCGGCATCACCCACATAAACGCTGTGTTGGGCTTCGCAGCCAATGGTTTGGCAGGCATGAAATAAGGGGGCAGGGTGGGGTTTTTTACGTTCCAATGTGTCACCACTGACAATACACGCCGCTCTGGATGTGAGTCGCAATTGTTCCATTAAGGGCAGGGTGAATCGGCTGGGTTTATTGGTGACCACCCCCCAGGGAATTTGGCGGGCCTCAGTATACTGTAGCAGCTCTTCCATGCCTTCAAATAAGCGGGTATGCACGGCAATGTTGTCGGCGTAGATGTTCAGCAAGCGTTGCCGCAGGGGTTCGTGGTTCGGGTGATCCTCGGCAAATCCAAAGCCCAGGGTAATTAATGCACCGGCACCGTTGGATACTTGATTGCGAACTGTTTCCAGCGGCAGTGGGGGTAGGTTTTGCTCTTCACGAACCCGGTTCAAAGCAAAGCTTAAATCCGGCGCAGTATCGGCCAGAGTGCCATCCAGGTCAAACAACAGACTGCTTTTGGAAGCGTGAATTAGAGTCACCGTGAATTTGCGTCACAAAGGTGTTGCAGCCTGAACCCAATCAGTCGCAGCGGCCACAGGCCAGGTAATTTACGCTGACATCCTGGCCTAATGAATATTGCCGTGTCATCGGGTTGTAACTCATGCCGGTGAAATCCGAGATGCGAATACCGGCTTGTAAGGCCCATTGGTTCAGTTCACTGGGACGAATGAACTGTTTGTAATTATGGGTGCCTTTGGGTAACAAATTGAGAATGTACTCGGCTCCGACAATGGCAAACAAATACGCTTTTGGGTTGCGATTTATAGTGGAGAAAAACAGCATGCCGTCCGATTTCACCAGTTGACGGCAGGCCTGCAATGTGGATGCCGGGTCGGGTACGTGTTCCAGCATTTCCATGCAAGTTACGACATCAAAACTTGCCGGGCTTTGCGCTGCCAGTTGTTCGGCGCTGATCTGCCGGTAGTCCACTTGCACACCGGATTCCATTCCGTGCAACCGAGCCACGTTCAATGGAGCCTCACCCATATCAATACCCGTGACTTGGGCGCCGCTCAAAGCCATACTTTCTGCGAGAATGCCTCCGCCACAACCCACATCCAATACTTTTTTTCCACGTAGCGGGCTGAAGGACTGAATATACCCAAGCCGCAGCGGGTTGATGTCGTGCAGGGGTTTGAACTCGCTGCCCGGGTCCCACCAGCGTGAGGCCAGGGCTTCAAATTTGGCAATTTCAGCGGGGTCTACATTTATATTCATACGCTTTTAGGCTCATTCATACTTTCAGTTACATTCGTATTCATACAGCTTAAGACTCATTTTCCGGGTGTTGATCGGCCTGGTAGATTTTTTCCCGCCACAGCTGTGCTTTGTGTTTAATAGCTTGCTCGTCAATAGTGGTGAGTGCCTGCCGGCGCAACAGCTGTTTGCCGGCTACCCACACATCAGTGACCTGTTGTCGGGTGCACGCATAGACAATTTGAGATACGGGATTGTAGACCGGTTGGGTGCCCAGATCGTCCATGTTAATGGCGGTGATGTCCGCGGCTTTGCCGGGCACCAGGGAGCCGATCTTGTGATCCAGCCCCAGCGCTTTGGCGCCGTTTATGGTGGCCATGCGCAGCGCATTTTCTGCAGGTATAGCGCTGGCGTCTTGGCTGACAGCTTTGGCCAGCAGGGCAGCGCTGCGCATTTCTCCCAACATATCCAGGTCGTTATTGCTGGCGGCACCATCGGTGCCAATGGCGATGTTTACCCCGTATAGGCTTAATGCGTGTACCGGACAAAAGCCGCTGGCCAGTTTCAGGTTGGATTCCGGGCAGTGCACCACGTGAGCCCCCGCCTGTGCAAATAAGCTCATTTCCGCATCGTTCAATTGGGTCATATGTACCGCCAGCAGCCGCGGAGAAACCAAGCCCAGCTCCTGTAAGCGTTGAATGGGACGTTTGCCCGAGTCCTGCTGCGCCTGTTGTACTTCAAAAGCAGTTTCATGCACATGCATGTGAATGGGTAGGTCCAGTTCTTCCGCCAGAGTAACCACTTTTTCCAGTGCCGGATCAGATACCGTATAGGGTGCATGGGGTGCGAAGGCGGTGCTTATGAGGGGGTTATGGCGAAAGCGGTCATGAACCTCCAGGCCTTTGTGCAGGTATTCATCGGCATCGGCCGCCCAGACCGTGGGGAAATCGATGAGGATTAAACCAACCGTAGCGCGCATACCGGTCAGATCGGCTATCCTGGCGGTTTCATCGGGGAAAAAATACATATCGTTAAAACAAGTAATGCCGCCGCGAATCATTTCCGCCAGCGCCAATTGGGTGCCGTCATGGACGAACTCGTTGTTGACCCAACGGCCTTCGGCAGGCCAAATATGGTTTTGTAGCCAATCCATTAAGGGTAAATCGTCTGCCAAGCCGCGAAACAGAGACATGGCGGCATGGGTATGGCAGTTAATCAGGCCCGGGATCAGCGCGTGGTGTCTTAGTTCATGAACGGTGTCGGCCTGATACTGTCTGCGCGCCTGCTCCTGGGGCAGAATGCTGAGAATACGTCCCTCGTGTAGGGCCAGTGAATGATCGGTATAAACCGTAGCCGCAGGCTCTACTGGAATTATCCATTTTGCGTGTATGAGTGTATCGATACTGTCCATAGCGGGGTAGGTTACCGTGCTATGGGCAAGTCTGGCAAGTATCGGCCTTTTTTAACGGCCCCGGTTTGATACAATGTATCGTTTTTACCTTTCAACACCCGGCGGAGTCATGAGTATGGCGCAAAGTTTTCAAGCAATACAATGGACGGGAGGCAGTGAGAGTAGGCTGCGTTTATTGGATCAGCGTCTGTTACCCCACCAGGAAACCTATCTGGATTATAACGATAGTGCGATGGTTGCGGATGCAATCCGTGATATGGTGGTGCGCGGCGCTCCCGCGATTGGTATCTGTGCCGCCTATGCGGTAGTTCTGGCAGCCAAACAACGCCTGGAACAAGCCCATTGGCGGGCCGGTTTGCAACAGGATTTGGATTTTCTGCTGCAATCCCGACCTACAGCGGTAAATTTGCAATGGGCGCTGCAACGCCAGAGCCGGGTTATTGAGCAGTATGGGGGTGCCGAGCCGCAACAGTTATTGCGGCAATTGGAGCAGCAGGCCGAACGGATTCATGCGGAAGATCTGGCCGCCAATCTGGCTATGGGGGAACTCGGTGCGGCGCAAATGAAATCGTCCTGCAACGTACTGACGCACTGCAACGCCGGTGCTTTGGCAACGGGGGGGTACGGAACCGCCTTAGGGGTGATTCGCTCCGCGTTCAAGCAGGGGAAAATCAATAAAGTCTATGCCGACGAAACCCGGCCTTGGTTGCAAGGCGCACGGCTGACTGCCTGGGAGCTGCTTAAAGACGGTATTCCGGTGGAATTGCAGATTGAAGGTGCGGCCGCGCATTTGATGCAACAGGGCGTGATTCAATGGGTGATCGTTGGCTCAGACCGGATTGCCGCAAATGGCGATGTCGCCAATAAAATCGGCACTTATTCTCTGGCGGTTTTAGCGCGCTACCATAAGGTGAAATTTATGGTGGTTGCACCCACTTCGACGGTGGATATGTCTTTGGAGCACGGTGGTTTGATACCCATTGAGCAACGCTCGCCCCAGGAAGTGCTGTGCCTGGCAGGCCAAGACGTGGCGGCTACCGGTGCGACTGCCCGCAATCCAGCCTTTGACGTCACTCCAGCAGCGCTGGTGGATTGCATTGTGACGGAAAAAGGAGTGGTGTATGGGCCAAACCGGGAAAACATGATGGCCATGATGCAAAACGATTGAAAATTTTCCTTGGTCCAAGCTCAGAGGCCCTTAAATTCTCTCTGAACCGTTTTTTTCCTGATGCAGTGGGGGGCACGAATATGATACTATAAACAGTCTGAGCTAGGTTAAAAGGTCGAACTACAATAACCACTTAAATCCGGAAAACTGCCCCCTATGACGGAATTTGCCAAAGAAGTTATCTCTGTCGATATCGAAGAGGAGATGAAACAGTCGTACCTGGATTATGCCATGAGCGTAATCGTGGGCCGTGCCCTGCCCGATGTGCGTGACGGACTCAAGCCGGTGCATCGCCGCGTGTTGTTCGCCATGAATACCTTGGGTAATGACTGGAACAAACCCTACAAAAAGTCCGCACGTGTCGTGGGGGATGTCATCGGTAAATATCATCCTCACGGCGACTCCGCTGTATATGACACTATTGTACGCATGGCCCAACCCTTTTCTCTGCGCTACATGCTGGTGGATGGACAGGGTAATTTTGGTTCCGTAGACGGAGATGCGGCCGCTGCCATGCGTTACACCGAAGTGCGCATGTCCCGCATTGCCCACGAACTGTTGGCGGACCTGGAAAAAGAAACCGTCGATTTCGTTCCCAACTACGACGAGAATGAAAAAGAACCCACGGTATTTCCGGCAAAATTTCCGTCCTTACTGATCAACGGCTCGTCCGGTATTGCGGTGGGTATGGCTACCAACATCCCACCTCACAATATCACTGAGGTGATCAATGCCTGTATCGCCATGGTGGATAATCCCGCCATAGAGTTACCGGATATTATGCAACACATTCCCGGACCGGATTTTCCCACGGCAGGGATCATCAACGGCGGCCGAGGCATTCGTGAAGCCTATCGTACCGGCCGTGGCCGTATCTACGTGCGTGCCCGTACTGAAATTGAGAGCACCGATTCCGGCAAACAACGTATTATCGTAACCGAATTGCCTTACCAGGTTAATAAGGCCCGCCTCGTGGAAAAAATCGCCGAATTGGTGAAAGACAAGAAAATTGAGGGCATTACCGAGCTGCGGGATGAATCGGACAAAGATGGAATGCGCATCGTAATTGAAATGCGCCGTGGTGAAGTGGGCGAGGTGTTGCTGAATAATTTGTATCAGCAAACCCAAATGCAGTCGGTTTTTGGGATTAACATGGTGGCGCTGGTCAACGGTCAGCCTCGTTTACTCAATCTGATGCAAATCCTCAGTGCGTTTATTGACCATCGTCGCGAAGTGGTTACCCGACGTACTGTTTTTGACTTGCGCAAAGCTCGTGAACGGGCCCATACCTTGGAAGGTCTGGCCGTTGCGCTGGCGAATATTGACCCCATTATTGCCCTGATCAAAGCGGCGGCCAGCCCGGCCGAAGCTAAAAAGGGTTTATTGGAGCAAGTGTGGTCTCCAGGTGTTGTTATCGACATGCTGCAACGGGCAGGCGCCGCGGCCTCCAGACCTGACGGCGTGGGTGATGAATACGGTCTTAGTGATGCGGGTTATCGACTCACTGAAGTTCAGGCTCAGGCTATTTTGGATTTGCGCTTACACCGTCTTACCGGTTTAGAACAAGACAAAATCATCGATGAATACAAGGAACTGCTGGAAAAAATTCAAGATTTGCAGGAGATTCTTTCCGATCAGAGTCGTTTGATGGCAGTTATTCGCGAGGAACTGGAACAAATCAAAGAACAGTACGGCGACAAACGTCGTACCGAAATTATCGACAGTCAAATCGATCTGAATGTTGAAGATTTGATTAGCGAAGAAGACGTGGTGGTGACTTTATCCCATGAAGGCTACGCCAAAGCACAGCCTTTATCGGATTACCGGGCACAGCGCCGGGGCGGTCGGGGTAAATCCGCCACCTCCATGAAAGACGCGGATTTTGTCGACAAGCTGTTTATTGCCAATACTCATGACACTATTTTGTGTTTTACCAGCCAGGGTAAAGTGTATTGGAAAAAAGTGTATGAACTTCCCGTGGCCAGCCGTATTGCCCGTGGCAAGCCCATTGTGAATCTGTTGCCCCTGGAGCCGGATGAGCGTGTCAATGCCGTCTTACCCATTCGTGAATATGAAGCGGATAAGTTTATCTTTTTTGCCACAGCATCTGGCACGGTGAAGAAAACGCCTTTGGTGGATTTTTCCAGACCCCGGGCCAACGGAATTCGTGCCATTGATTTGCGCGAGGGTGACCAGTTGATCGGCGTGGATATTACCGATGGCAGCAAAGACGTCATGTTGTTTACCAGTGCCGGTAAGTGTATTCGCTTTCAAGAGTCCAATGTACGTCAAATGGGTCGAACCGCCGGTGGTGTGCGTGGTATTAAGATCGGCGACGAGCAAAAAGTCATTTCCCTGATTATCGGTGACGTGGGTACCGTGCTGACGGGGACGGAAAATGGCTATGGAAAACGTACTGCAGTGGATAATTATCCGGTGCAAGGTCGTGGTGGGCAGGGCGTGGTGTCTATTCAAGTGAACGAGCGCAACGGCCAGGTGGTGGGCGCTGTCTTGGTTAATGATGACGATGAAACCATGTTGATTTCCAGCGGCGGCACATTGATTCGAACCCGGGTGGCGGAAATTTCGGTCCAGGGACGCAATACACAGGGAGTACGGTTGATCGGTCTCGGCGAAGGTGAGAAATTGGTTGGGCTGGAACGCATCGTTGACGAACGGGATGAGGAAGGGGATGCTGAGTCAGGCGATACTGTGGCAGATGCGACTGTGGCAGATAATACTGTCGCAGGCGATGCTGCAGGGGAACCCAGTGGTGAGGACGATGCATCAGATTCCTCAGATGAATAATGAATTTTCAGGAGCAGTTAAGTAATGGCTAGAGTGTTTAATTTTAGTGCCGGACCGGCGGTGGTTCCGGAACAGGTGTTGGAGCGAGCTCAAGCGGAAATGCTGGATTGGAACGGATCCGGTATGAGTGTTATGGAAATGAGTCATCGCGGTAAAGAGTTTATGTCCATTGCCGCCAAAGCCGAAGCCGATTTGCGGGAACTGATGGCTATACCCAGTAACTACAAAGTGTTGTTTTTGCAAGGGGGTGCATCCAGCCAGTTTGCCATGGTGCCTTTGAACCTACTGGGTGATAAAAACAGCGCTGATTATATCAATACGGGTGCCTGGTCCAAAAAAGCCATTGCTGAGGCCAAGCGCTATTGTGAGGTCAATGTCGCAGCGACGACGGAAGCGGATAAATTTACTTCAACCCCCTCACAGCAGGAATTGAACTTGAATCCGGATGCGGCCTACGTGCACTACACGCCTAACGAGACCATTGGTGGTGTTGAGTTTCCGTATGTACCCGATACAGGGTCTGTGCCTTTGGTGGCGGATATGTCTTCCACCATATTGTCGCGTCCCATGGATGTGAGCAAATTTGGCGTCATTTACGCCGGCGCGCAGAAAAACATCGGTCCCGCCGGCATGGCGGTGGTGATTGTTCGGGAAGACCTGATGGGAAAAACCACAGCGACTACGCCTGCCATGTTCGATTACAAGATTCATGTAGATAACGAATCTATGTACAACACGCCGCCCACCTATACCTGGTATTTGGCAGGCTTGGTGTTTGATTGGCTTAAGAGTAACGGTGGTTTGACTGCTATGGCTGAAGTCAATCAACGAAAATCCGCCAAATTGTATGCCGCTATTGATGCGTCCGGGTTTTATCACAACCCGGTGGAAGTGGGGTCACGTTCCTGGATGAATGTTCCGTTTACATTGAGCAATGCGGAACTGGACTCCGTATTTTTGGCCGAAGCAAAAGAAGCTGGGCTGGTTACATTGAAAGGTCATCGCTCTGTCGGGGGTATGCGTGCCAGTATTTACAACGCTATGCCGGAAGCCGGTGTAGAGGCCTTAATTGAGTTCATGGCGGATTTTGAAAAACGCAATGGCTAAGTCGCAAAGGTAGGACAGGGGAGTATCATGTACAAAATTTTGACCTTAAATAATATCTCCGTCGCCGGTTTGGAACGTTTGCCGCGGGAAAACTACGAAATCGCTTCCGAGATTCAACATCCCGATGCGGTTTTGTTGCGTTCATTCAAAATGCACGATATGGAAATTCCGGCTACCTTGAAGGCGGTGGGACGCGCCGGTGCCGGGGTTAACAATATTCCCGTGGACAAAATGAGCGCTTTGGGAATACCCGTATTTAATGCGCCCGGCGCTAACGCCAATGCCGTTAAAGAACTGGTGTTGGCTGGTATGTTGCTGGCTTCCCGTAATATTTGTCAGGCTTGGGATTTTGCCCGCAATCTGCAAGGCAGCGATGAAGAAATCAACAAAATGGTTGAAGCCGGTAAGAAAGATTTTGCCGGGTTTGAGCTTCCCGGACGCACACTTGGTGTGGTGGGCTTGGGGGCAATCGGTCGCCTTCTGGCCAATACAGCGGTTTCTATGGGTATGAACGTCATCGGTTATGATCCCAATATTACCGTGGAAGGTGCCTGGAAGTTGTCAGCGACAGTTAAGAAAGCCAACAGCATTGATGAGTTATTGACGGCTGTAGACTACGTGAGTTTTCATGTTCCATTGGTGGATACGACTCGTCATATGATCAATGCGGATCGGGTTAAGCTCATGAAGAAAACTGCGGTGATCCTCAATTTTGCCCGCGGCGGCATCGTGGACGATGAAGCGGTTGCGGCAGCGCTGAAGACCGGAAAATTGCATGCCTACGTATGTGACTTTCCCAGCAACTTACTGAAGCAACATCCGGGAGTGATAGCTTTGCCGCACTTAGGGGCGTCTACCCGCGAGGCGGAAGAGAACTGTGCCATTATGGTCGCCGATCAGGTGCGAGAATATCTGGAAAACGGTACTGTGCGAAATTCTGTAAATTTTCCCGAAGTGCAAATGAGCCGGGGCGAAGGTTATCGGATTGGTATTGTGAATTCCAATGTGCCCAATATGGTAGGTCAGATTTCCACCGCGATGGCCAAGGCGGGATTGAACATTATTGATATGTTAAATAAATCCAGAGGCGATCTGGCGTATACCGTTGCAGATGTGGATCAAGCCATCGACGAATCGGTATTGAGTGAAATCCGCGCCATTGATGGCGTGTTGGCTGTTCGCACAATGTGAGCTGAGTTTTAGTAGCCTATACAACTTATGTCAGATAGTAAAAAATTACAGAGCTTACGCAAGCGTATTAATGCGCTGGATGAACAAATCCAGACCCTGATCAATGAGCGCGGTTCTTTGGCCAAAGACGTTGCCATCGCCAAAATGGAAGCTGGGGAGCAAAACGAGTTCTACCGTGCTGAGCGTGAGGCACAGGTGTTGCGCAATGTCATTGAGCGTAACACCGGTCCGGTTCCGGATAAGGAAATGGCGCGGATTTTTCGCGAAATCATGTCTACCTGTCTGGCCGTGGAACGACCGATTACCGTGGCGTATTTTGGTCCGGAAGGGACTTTCACTCAAGCCGCTGCATTAAAGCATTTTGGTCATTCAGCGAAAACGGTGCCCTTGAGTTCCATTGCAGAGATATTTCGGCAAGTGGAATCGGATTCGGTTGATTTTGGCGTGGTACCGGTAGAGAACTCAACTGAGGGTGTGGTCAGTCACACCTTGGATATGTTCCTGCAATCGTCTCTGAAAATCAGCGGTGAGGTTGAATTGCGCGTACATCACAATTTGTTGTGCCGTGACCCGGATGTGGATCTGCGTAGCGTGAAAAAAATATTTTCTCACCAGCAATCTCTGGCTCAATGTCGACGATGGTTGGATACTCATATGCCGGGTGTTGAACGTGTGGCGGTGAGCAGTAATGCTGAAGCAGCGAAAATGGCTGTTAGTGAAGCCAATACAGCCGCTATTGCCAGTGCCGCAGCGGCTGAAATTTACCAACTGCACCTGGTTAAGCAAAAAATAGAAGACGATACCAATAACACCACACGGTTTCTTGTGATTGGTAAAAAATCAACGCCTGCCAGCGGCAAAGACAAAACCACCTTACTGGTATCGGCCCAAAACCGACCGGGTGCTTTGGCTTCTTTGTTACAACCTTTGGCAGACAATAATATTTCCATGACAAAAATCGAGTCACGACCGTCTCGTTCCGGAATTTGGGAATATGTCTTTTTCATTGATATTGAAGGACATGCTGCGGATACACCCGTGGCCGGTGCTTTAGTCGAATTGGAAAAAGTGTCCGCTATGCTCAAAGTGCTTGGCTCCTACCCAAAAGCCGTGTTTTGATTTGTAGATTCACAGCATAACTTTGGAAACATACATCAGGAAACCCCTATGAGTTGCGATAACGCCTTTGTTGAATTGGCTTTGCCCGGCATTCAGAAACTCTCACCGTATCAACCCGGGAAGCCCATCGGGGAGCTGCAGCGGGAATATGGTTTGAAACAGGTAACCAAGCTGGCATCCAATGAAAATCCTTTGGGGCCCGGCCCAAAAGCTTTGGAGGCTGCGAAAGATGCCTTGCCTGGATTGCATCGTTATCCTGATGGTAACGGTTTCGAGTTAAAGCAGGCTTTGAGTCGGGTTCTAAACGTGCAGAGCAATCAAGTTACCTTAGGTAATGGCTCCAATGATGTTTTAGAGTTAATCGCTCGTGCCTTTGCTGCTCCGTCTGAAGAAATCATTTTTTCTCAATACGCTTTTGCCGTATACCCTTTAGTGACTCAGGCCATTGGCGCAAAAGCAGTAGAGGTGGCAGCAAAGAACTGGGGGCATGATCTGGACGCTATGGCGGCAGCCGTTTCGGAAAAGACCAAAGTCATATTTCTGGCCAATCCCAATAACCCTACCGGTACGTGGTTTGGCGAGGTGGAACTAACTACTTTTATGGACAAAATCCCAGCGTCTGTGCTGGTGGTGCTGGACGAAGCCTATTATGAATACGCCAGCGATCCGCGTACCGGGGCGGATGATTATCCTAATGCATTACCTTTATTAGATCGTTATGCCAATTTGATTCTGTGTCGTACTTTTTCCAAGGCCTACGGTTTGGCCGGTTTGCGGGTGGGATATTGCGTGTCGCATCCTGCCGTGGCAGATGTACTGAACAGGATACGCCAACCTTTCAATGTGAACCACATGGCTCAGTGTATGGCGGTGGCGGCTTTGGAAGATAAAACCTATCTGGATCAGGCAATTCAGTGCAACAGCAACGGGTTGACGCAGTTGAGTAAGGGTTTTTCTGGCTTGGGCTTGGATGCCATTGCTTCAGTGGGCAATTTTATATGCGTACGCGTAGGGGATTCCATGGCGGTTTACGAACGTTTGTTGCATCTGGGAGTGATAGTGCGCCCGGTAATGAACTACCGCATGCCGGAATATCTACGGGTGAGTGTAGGACTGGAGCAGGAAAACGCGGCCTGCCTTACCGCATTGCAGCAATGTTTGGAGTCCTAGCGTGATGGATATGCCAAAGCAAATTACCATTATCGGAGTCGGTTTGATTGGAGGCTCCTTTGCTTTAGGCTTAAAGAAACAAGGTTGTCCTACCCGCATTGTAGGTACAGGACGGGATGCCGGGAGTTTGGAAAAAGCTCTGCACCTGGGGGTTATTGATGCAGCCGAACTGGATCTGCAAAAGGCCATAAAGGATGCGGACGTGGTGGTGCTGGCCATGCCGGTCGGTGCGACGGAGCAGGTGTTACGACAGATTCAACCGTTCATCAGACCTGGGTGCATCATTACTGATGTGGGGAGTTCCAAAGGAGTGGTGGTCCAGGCAGCTCACGCAGTGTTTGGCGAGGTGCCGCCATGTTTGGTTCCCGGACATCCCATTGCGGGAACAGAAAAATCCGGCGTGGAGGCAGCTTTTGCCGAGCTGTTTGAAAATCGCCGGGTGATTTTAACCCCGGCACAAAATGCGGACCCGAAAGCAGTGGAAACGGTGTCGCAATTGTGGCAATGCACGGGTGCAAAGGTCAGTATTACCAGTGTGGAACACCATGATGAAGTGCTGGCAGCTACCAGCCATTTACCTCATATGCTGGCATTTGCCCTGGTAGACACACTGGCAACTATGGACGATAAAGCGGAGATTTTTCAATTTGCCGCGGGTGGGTTTCGAGATTTTACCCGTATCGCTTCCAGCGATGCCCAGATGTGGCACGACATCTGTGTGACCAACGGCGACGCTATTTTGGCAATGCTGGATCGTTTTACTGCCGATCTGGGCTTATTGCGCCAGGCAATTGAGGATAAAAACAGCGATTACATACTTGAGGTTTTTCGCCGCGCCAAGAAAGCGCGTGACCAGTTCTGCGGTCAATAGAGATTCTGGTTCAACTTTATGTTGTTCAATTAGAGCATCCAAAGCATCAATTAATTAAAGAGTATCATTATGAGTCATTCTGATCAGATTCAATTCCGCGTTGAAGCCGGCGGAGCCTTGTGCGGCGACGTGCGGGTACCGGGCGATAAATCCATTTCTCATCGTTCCATTATGTTGGGTTCCTTGGCAAATGGTGTTACCCAGGTTAGCGGGTTTCTTGAGGGTGAGGACAGTATTGCCACCTTGGAAGCGTTTCGTGCCATGGGGGTTAAAATCGAAAGACTCAATCAAGGTGAGTTGCGTATTCATGGTGTGGGTTTGCACGGCTTACAGGCTCCGTCGCAAGCACTGGATTTGGGGAATTCCGGAACCTCCATGCGTTTACTCAGCGGCTTATTGTCGGGCCAGCCTTTCGATACCGAGTTGACCGGTGATGTTTCCCTTTCAGGACGCCCTATGCGGCGTGTTACCGAACCCCTTGCGCAAATGGGGGCTCAGATTGAAACCACCGAAAAAGGTACCGCACCTTTGAAAATTCGTGGTGGCCATAAACTCAAAGGCATTGAGTATCTATCTCCGGTAGCCAGTGCTCAGGTGAAATCCTGTTTACTATTGGCAGGTTTGTACGCCCAGGGTGAGACTTGTGTTACCGAACCGGCTGTGACCCGCGATCATACCGAACGTATGTTGCGCGGTTTTGGTTATACCGTCAGGCGCAACGGTTCCACAGTGTGTCTGCAGGGCGGCGGCGAGTTAACGGCAGCGCAATTGGATATTCCCGCGGATATTTCTTCCGCTGCCTTTTTTATGGTGGGAGCCAGTATAGCGCCGGGATCGGATTTGTTGCTGCGCCATGTGGGCATGAATCCCACCCGAATCGGCGTGATCAATATATTGAGAGCTATGGGAGCTAATATTGAAATACAGTCGCCTCGTGAAGTGAATGGTGAACCGGTGGCGGATATTCGTATAACCTCAGCCGATTTGCACGGCATCGCTATTCCTGAGGATCAGGTGCCTCTGGCCATCGACGAATTCCCTGCATTGTTTGTTGCTGCAGCCTGCGCCGAAGGTGAGACTGTGTTGACCGGAGCCAAGGAGCTGCGAGTCAAAGAAAGTGATCGCATCCAAGCAATGGCAGATGGTTTGGTGGCTTTAGGGGTGGACGCACGTCCGACCGAAGACGGCATGATCATTAATGGCGGACCTATCGGTTCCGGTGAAGTTAATAGTCACGGTGATCATCGTATTGCCATGTCGTTTGCGATGGCTGCTTTACGTGCGGAGGGTGAGATTGTGATCCGTGATTGTGCCAATGTGAACACATCATTTCCGGATTTCGCACACTTGGCCACCCAAACCGGTTTAAAGCTGGCAGTTTCATGACGACCGTCACACCGGTAATCACCATCGACGGGCCCTCCGCGTCCGGCAAGGGTACTTTGAGCGCATTGGTGGCCAATGCCTTGGGGTGGACCATGTTGGACAGTGGCGCCTTGTATCGCCTGGTGGCCTTGGGAGCAATAAAAACCGGCGTGGACGTGGAAAATCAGCAGGAATTGGTGCAATTGGCATCGGATTTGGATGTACAGTTCCTGGTTGTATCCGGGGAAACCCGCATCATGTTAAGCGGTGAGGATGTAACAGCTCAAATTCGAACGGAAAGCTGTGGCAATATGGCTTCTAAAGTGGCGGCGATTCCCGAAGTGCGGCAAGCCCTGTTGCAGCGGCAAAGGGCCTTTCGCTTGCCGCCCGGACTACTGGCGGATGGGCGGGATATGGGTACCGTCGTGTTCCCCGACGCAATTTTGAAGATTTTTTTGACCGCCAGCGCCGAGGAAAGAGCAAAAAGACGCCACAAGCAGTTGAAGGAGCAAGGCATAGATGTTAGTCTTGGCGATCTTTTCGGCGAGATCGCCGAACGCGATAAGCGTGATAGCAGTCGGAGCAGTGCGCCCTTAAAGGCGGCTGCAGATGCGGTAATGTTGGATACGACCCATATTACTGCTGAAGAGGCGGCAAAGCAAATCATCGAACTCTACCAACAACGGATTCATTCCTGATTTTCCGGAGTGGATAAACCGCGTGTAGCTAGTGGTAGTCGTGTTAAGTTGAGTGATTTGTCGAAAAGTAGGATAGGGGTTTGTTCCCCCTTTTACAGGTGCTTGTGTTATCCAAACCGTAAAACGGCTAATACAGGTTTTTTTATTTTCCAGCCTGGTACAGATCACCTGTGCAGGCGAGTCGTTTCCTAACCGTCGAATCTTCGTACGGTAGTCAAAGAGAAACGCCCAGGAAGTTTGATCAAAATGAGCGAAAGCTTTGCCCAATTATTTGAAGAAAGTCTTGCCAATACCCAGATGACACCCGGAACCATCCTCACCGGTACGGTTGTGGAAGTGAATCCGGATGTGGTGGTTGTTAATGCCGGTTTGAAGTCTGAAGGGGTGATTTCGGCATCTGAATTCCTTGAAGCGGGAGAGATGACGGTAAAAGTGGGTGACGAAGTGGAAGTCGCCCTGGAATACGTTGAAGACGGGTTTGGTGAAACCCGCTTATCCCGAGAAAAAGCAGTACGAGCGCGCTCCTGGCGCTTGCTGGAAAAAGCTTACGATGCCGGCGAAAACGTCAAAGGTATCATTAATGGAAAAGTCAAAGGTGGATTCACAGTGGAACTGGGCGAGGTTCGTGCCTTTTTACCCGGTTCTTTGGTGGATGTGCGACCGGTTCGCGATTTGTCTTATTTGGAAGGCAAAGAGCTGGAATTCAAAGTTATTAAGCTGGACCAAAAACGCAACAACGTGGTGGTTTCACGCCGTGCAGTCGTAGAAGCAGAGAGCAGCGAAGAGCGTGAAGCGCTGATCGAAAGCTTGCAGGAAGGCCAAGTGGTCAAGGGTATTGTTAAGAACCTGACCGATTACGGTGCATTTATCGACTTGGGCGGCATCGATGGCCTGTTACACATTACCGATATGTCTTGGAAGCGTATTAAACATCCTAGCGAAATCGTTAATGTCGCCGATGAGATTGACGTCAAGGTGCTGAAGTTTGATCGCGATAAAACTCGCGTTTCTTTGGGGCTGAAGCAAACCGGCGAAGATCCTTGGGAAGACATTACCCGACGTTACCCCGTGGGCACCCGCTTGTTTGGCAAAGTGACCAATTTGACTGACTACGGCTGCTTTGTGGAAATCGAGGAAGGCGTTGAAGGTCTGGTGCACGTGTCTGAAATGGATTGGACCAACAAAAACGTCAGTCCCGGTAAAGTGGTACAAGTGGGCGAAGAAGTGGAAGTGGTGGTTCTGGATATCGACGCCGAACGTCGTCGCATTTCCCTGGGCATGAAGCAGTGCAAGATGAATCCTTGGGAAGGATTTGCGGCCGGCAACAACAAAGGCGATCGCATTGTGGGTACCATTAAATCCATTACGGATTTTGGTATTTTTATCGGTCTGGACGGCGGAATTGATGGCCTGGTGCATTTGTCGGATATTTCCTGGAACGAAACCGGCGAAGATGCCGTACGTAATTATAAGAAAGGCCAGGAGATCGAAACGGTCATTTTAGCTATCGATCCGGAGCGGGAACGCATTTCGCTGGGCGTCAAACAGCTGGAACAGGACCCATTTACCAATTATTTGGCCGAACATACTAAAGGAAGTATCGTAAAAGGCGATATAATTGAAGTAGATGCAAAAGGTGCTGTGGTTCGCTTGATGGAAGGCGTGGAAGGTTATCTCCGGGCTTCCGAAATCAGCCGGGATCGCATTGAAGATGCGCGTACCGTGCTCAAAGAAGGCGAAGAGGTCGAAGCTAAATTTGTTGGTGTTGACCGTAAAAACCGCACTATTAATTTGTCCATTAAAGCTAAGGACAGTGCCGAGGAAGCGGAAGCCATTGAGGATTACACCCGTAATTCGGACCAGGGTGGTACCACCACATTGGGTGATCTCCTTAAGGAACAAATGGAAAATAAAGAAAGTTCGTAGCAAAATCTCGGAAGTGTTCTACAGTTAGTAATTATGGATAAGGTTATAGCTGTTTAATTATTAAGCTTCGTTGATTTGGCACCCTGTGGGTGCCAAATCAGCTCATCTGAGGGCTGATGAGATGACAAAATCTGAACTCATAGAACGAATCTCGAAAAAGCAACCGCATTTGCCGTATAAGGATGTGGAGTTGTCTGTTAAAACGCTGATTGAGCAAATGGCGCAAAAACTGGCAACGGGAAACCGGATTGAAATTCGCGGTTTTGGCAGTTTTTCATTGCATTTTCGCCCACCTCGCATTGGGCGGAATCCAAAGACCGGTGAAGCGGTAGCCCTGTCTGGCAAATATGTTCCCCATTTCAAACCCGGTAAGGAATTGCGTGAGCGGGTCAACAATGTGGAGCAAAAGTCTACGAGCGAAACGCCGGTGGCACAACCGACTATTTAAGAATTCCCTTAATCGGGTTTTTGAGACGGTACAAGGGAATCCTTGTACCGTTTTTTTTTATGGTGTCTGCAGTTATTGTTCCTGGGGAAATATAGTTTCCCGGCAAGTTACATTATAATGTCAATCTCGGGTAAGTTATCGGAAAATAGTGACCAGATAAAATGAAGCGGATAATTCTGTTATTTGTACTGTTAGTGATAGCCATAAGTACCATTTCTTTTACTTTAACCAACTCGCAACCGGTTATGCTGAAGTATTATTTTGGA
The DNA here is from genome assembly GCA_029882975.1 of Gammaproteobacteria bacterium. Lineage (NCBI taxonomy): Bacteria > Pseudomonadati > Pseudomonadota > Gammaproteobacteria > Gammaproteobacteria bacterium. The sequence goes on along the minus strand of JAOUJW010000011.1, from coordinate 55,780 downwards.
GAAAAAGAAACCGACCTGTTGGTGGTGATTGTATTCAGCGTGGCAATAGGTGCCGTGCTGGGGGTTTTGGCCACGATGGGTTTGGTGTTGCGGTTGAAGCACGATTTGGTTAAATTGAAAAAAACCGTCAGGGTCACAGAGAAAGAAGTGGAAAATTTACGCTCATTGCCTCTTAAGGACCCGCATTGAGCATAGAGTTACTGCTGTTATACCTGCTGTTACCCGTGGCGGCTTATTCGGGTTGGCGAATCGGTCGTCGCAAGCAAAATCCTATCCCGGCCCAAAAATCCAACGTATTTTCCGCTGAATATTTTACAGGCTTGAATTTTCTACTGAACGAGCAGCCGGATAAGGCGGTGGATGTCTTTATCAAAATGCTGGAGGTTGACAGCGAAACGGTGGAGACCCATCTGGCTCTGGGCAATTTATTCCGCCGTCGAGGGGAAGGGGATCGCGCCATTCGCATTCACCAAAATCTCATTGCCCGGCCCACACTAAGCAAAGAGCAAAGAGCCCAGGCACTATTCGAATTGGGCAACGACTACATGCGGGCGGGATTTCTTGATCGGGCTGAGAATCTATTTCTGGAACTGATTGAAGGTAAGAGCCACAAAATAGAAGCATTGAACCATTTGTTGGATATCTATCAACAAGAGCAGGATTGGGAAAAAGCCATTGTTACCGCAAAAAAAATCGAAGCCAATACCGGCGTGCACACAGGGGCTGTTGCCGCCCATTTTTGTTGCGAACTCGCGGCTCACGCGCAGGCCGCGGGTGAAACCCGGCAAGCCGTTAAGACCCTGAAACGGGCCCTGGCAAATGATAAAGGCTGCGTCAGGGCTAACATTTTATTAGGGCATATTGAAAAAGAAAATCATAATTACAAAGGGGCAATTAAGGTATTCCGGCAGATTGAACAGCAGGATCCCGTTTATTTGTCGGAAGTTCTGGGTGCGATGTACGAATGTCACCAGGCTTTGGGTACTCTGGCTGAATACGAGCGTTATTTGCACCGAATTCAGGGGAAATATGAGGGAGTTTCTGTAGTGCTCTTTCTGGCAGAGCTGACGCGGTTGCGATATGGCGAAGAAGAAGCTGCATATAAAATTATTGAGGCCTTACGCAAAAGGCCGTCGATTAAAGGACTGCATCGGTTGATTGAACTGAATCTGGTGGGAAGTGAAGGGGCTGTACGCGAGAACCTTCTTATTCTTCAAGATCTGACTTCCAAACTGTTACAAGACAATTCGGTATATAAATGTCAAAATTGTGGCTTTAAAGCCAAAACTTTGCATTGGAAGTGCCCCACCTGTAAAACCTGGGGCAGCATTAAGCCCATTGTGGGAGTGGAAGGTGAATAGGGTTTCACGCTGGCGCTTGAGTTAAGTGTCTAGAATTTAGTTTAGTCGGAAATAATACTCTAAGAACAAAGTAACGAAATCAGTATACAGGTTATTACATGAACCAACAGATTATGAATCCCAGAATTATTGTGGCTTTGGATTATGCGGATGCCGCGACGGCTTTGAAAACCGTGTCCAGCTTAGACCCGAGTTTATGCCGCTTGAAAGTGGGGAAAGAGCTTTTTACGACGGCGGGTCCCCAATTTGTGGAGCAGATTCAGAAACAGGGTTTTGCTGTGTTCTTGGATTTAAAGTTTCACGATATCCCCAATACTGTCGCCAAGGCGTGTCAGGCAGCGGCGCAATTAGGTGTGTGGATGGTCAATGTGCATGCTGTGGGCGGTCGGAAAATGATGCAAGGTGCAGCAGAGGCAATCGCCGGCAGCTCGCAAAAGCCACTACTCATTGCCGTTACGGTCTTAACCAGCATGGATGAGCAAGATCTACAGGAAATTGGATTTTCCGGCAGTCCTCAGGAAAGAGTAAGCGTCTTGGCTCAGTTGGCCCAGGAGTCCGGTTTGGATGGGGTGGTATGTTCCCCCTGGGAAGTTCAGAGCTTACGGGAACAGCGGGGAGCTCGGTTCACCCTGGTGACGCCGGGAGTCCGACCGGCCGGTGCTGCTCATGACGATCAAAAACGTATCATGACACCGGCAGATGCCATTCAAGCAGGGTCGGATTATCTGGTGATTGGTCGACCGATTACACAAGCTGCCGATCCATTGCAGGCACTACAGGCTATTCATCAAGAAATACAGACGGCGCATGGAGAAGGGTTGTGAATCTATTACCTGTCATTTTATCGGGAGGATCAGGCACCCGGCTCTGGCCTTTGTCTAGAGAACAATATCCAAAACAGCTGCTACCCTTGGTGGGCGAATTTTCCTTGCTACAAGATACCGTCAACCGTGTGAGGGGAATGACATTGGGTGGCACCGAAGTGACAGCGCCTTTGGTGGTGTGTAATGAAAGGCACCGATTTTTGGTGGCAGAGCAATTGCGACAATTGCAGCTTAATCCAAGTGCAATATTGCTCGAGCCCTGTGGCCGAAATACGGCTCCGGCCCTAACTCTGGCTGCGCTACACGATTTGGCGAAGCCGGGAAATGGAGAAGCAAGTATTTTGTTAGTGATGCCCGCCGACCATGTCATCAAAAACCAAAAAGCCTTTCAAAAAGCGGTCGTTGCGGGATTTGAATTAGCTGCAGACGAGGCTTTGGTGACATTTGGTATTGTTCCGGACAGCGTTCAAACCGGATACGGTTACATTCATCAAGGACAACCGGTCCATCAGTGTGATGCCAATGCCTATTTCATCGAGCAATTTGTCGAAAAACCCGATGAAAAAACGGCACGTTCCTACGTGGATAGTGGTGAGTACTTGTGGAACAGCGGTATGTTTATGATGAAGTCGCGTTTGTGGTTGGAACAAATGGCGCAGTTCCGACCGGACATGCTTCAAGCTTGTGAAGTGGCTTACAAAAATGGGGTTAAGGATTTGGACTTTTTCCGTGTTGCTACGGCAGAGTTTCAAGCTTGCCCCTCCGACTCCATTGATTATGCGGTTATGGAACCTTTAACGCAGACAACACAGAGCAGCACTTCTGAACTCCGAAACAGAGGTGTGGTTATTCCCCTGGATGCGGATTGGTCTGATGTCGGGGTATGGTCTGCCATGTGGCAGGTGCAGCAACAGGACAGTAATAGCAATGTTCTCAAAGGCGACGTTATATGCCATGAGGTGCAAGGCAGTTATATTCATTCGCAAAGCCGTTTAGTGGCCGGCGTAGGTTTGACGGATCTCATTATTGTGGAGACCGAAGATGCGGTGCTGGTGGCTCACAAGGGTTGTACTCAAGACGTGAAGCAAGTAGTGGAAACACTGCAACAACAAGATCGATCTGAACGTATTACACACCGTCAGGTTTATCGGCCCTGGGGGTTCTATCAAGGGGTGGTGGAAGGCGAACGTTTCCAAGTGAAGAAAATAGAAGTCAAGCCGGGAGCGTCGTTGTCACTGCAAATGCATCACCACCGGGCGGAACATTGGATCGTCGTGAAAGGAACCGCCAAAGTAACGCGGGGCGACGAAAGCTTTTTGTTGTCCGAAAACGAGTCCACCTATATTCCTTTGGGGGTAAAACACCGCCTGGAAAATCCCGGCACACTGCCCTTACAGATCATCGAAGTACAGTCGGGCAGTTATCTGGGGGAAGACGATATTGTGCGTTTCGAGGATGTGTATGGCCGTGAATGATGGAAAATTGACCAACTTAGTGGATTGTTTTATAAACGCGTGTTTTCTCGACGTTTTAGCGACAGATTAGATTATAATTGAAGCAATTCCTAATACAGGTTAGAATTGCCGGATTTTTCGTGGCCGTCTGGCCTTGGATTGTAGGTAGCTTTGGCTGGAAACTGATGAACCCTCAGCGTGGACTGAGCCTTCAGCGGATGCAGAGCCTCCCTGCTGTCTTGTATTTTTTAGTGGCCCCTGTGGGAACAGTGGCGAAATGGAATGAGGATACCTAATGGCGAATTCACATGTTTTCACCTCCGAGTCGGTGTCGGAGGGGCATCCGGACAAAGTAGCCGATCAGATTTCTGACGGGGTTTTGGATGCTATATTTGAACAAGATAATAAAGCCCGCGTTGCTTGTGAAACCCTGGTGAATACCGGGATGGTGGTTATATCCGGGGAGATCACCACATCGGCATGGGTGGATATCCAGGATGTGGTTCGCCAAACGATCAAACGTATCGGTTACAACAGTTCTGACATGGGGTTTGATTGGGAATCCTGTGCGGTTCTTACCTCAATCGATAAACAGTCCGCTGACATCGCCATGGGTGTGGATGACAGCGAGGATCATGAGCAAGGCGCCGGTGACCAGGGTTTGATGTTTGGTTACGCCAGTAACGAAACCGATGTGCTCATGCCGGCTCCTATCACGTATGCTCATCGTCTGGTAAAACGCCAGGCCGAAGTACGTAAGAACGGTGTGTTGACCTGGTTACGCCCCGATGCCAAAAGCCAAGTGACTTTTCGTTATGAAGACAACAAACCTGTGGGTATTGACGCCGTGGTGTTGTCCACACAGCACACGCCCGATATTTCCCAAAAAGACCTCCAGGAAGCCGTTATGGAGGAAATTATCAAACCCGTATTACCGGCAGAATGGCTGAGTGCTGACACTAAATTCCATATTAATCCCACCGGACGGTTCGTCATTGGCGGACCTGTGGGAGACTGCGGTCTTACCGGTCGTAAAATCATTGTGGATACTTATGGCGGCATGGCGCGCCATGGCGGAGGCGCATTTTCCGGTAAAGATCCTTCTAAGGTGGATCGCTCTGCCGCCTACGCCGGACGTTACGTAGCCAAAAACATCGTTGCGGCCGGTCTTGCGGATCGTTGTGAGATCCAGGTCTCCTACGCCATCGGTGTCGCCGAACCCACTTCCATCAGCATTGAAACGTTTGGTACCGGTAAGATAGATGACAAGAGAATCGTTGAATTAGTACACGAGTTTTTCGATCTGCGTCCTAAAGGCCTGGTTAAAATGTTAGATTTGCTGCGACCTATCTATGGCCCTACAGCGGCTTACGGACACTTTGGTCGTGAAGAAGAGAACTTTACTTGGGAAAAAACCGATAAGGCAGCAGCATTGAAAGATGCCGCCGGAATTTAAGAAACCTCATCAGTCGGAAGTTTCAAACCATTTAAACAGGAAAGCAGGAGTTACCAAATAATGAGCCAACCCGTAGAAAACATGAATCCTGACTATAAAGTCGCGGATATTTCTCTGGCAGACTGGGGTAGAAAAGAAATCGCCATTGCCGAGACAGAAATGCCGGGGTTGATGGCCTTACGTGAAGAGTTTAAAAAAGACCAGCCGTTGAAAGGTGCGCGCATATCGGGCAGCTTACACATGACCATTCAAACCGCGGTTTTGATTGAGACTTTGGTGGATTTGGGGGCGGAAGTACGCTGGGCATCCTGTAATATTTTCTCTACCCAGGATCATGCCGCGGCAGCCATTGCGGCAGCCGGCGTTCCTGTTTATGCCTGGAAGGGTGAAACCATTGAAGAGTATTGGTGGTGTACAGAGAAATGTCTGACCTGGCCCGATGGCGGCGAAGCCAATATGATTTTGGACGATGGTGGTGATGCCACACTATTGGTTCACAAAGGTGTGGAGTTTGAAAAAGCCGGTGCGGTTCCCGATGCAAAACCCGGTGATAATGAAGAGTGGGTGGCGATACTGGATGTACTGCGTCGTAACCTGGAGTCGGATAAAGGTAGATGGGCCCGGATGGCCCAAAGCGTAAAAGGCGTCACCGAAGAAACCACCACCGGTGTACATCGTTTGTACCAAATGCAAGAGCGCAATGAGTTGTTGTTTCCGGCCATGAACGTCAATGACTCGGTCACCAAGTCCAAATTCGATAATCTGTACGGTTGTCGAGAATCTTTGATCGACGGGATTAAACGTGCGACCGATGTCATGATCGCCGGGAAAATCTGTGTGGTTTTGGGCTATGGGGATGTGGGCAAAGGCTGTGCTCAGGCGTTCCGAGGCATGGGTGCCACCGTATGGGTAACGGAAATCGATCCAATTTGTGCTTTACAAGCAGCAATGGAAGGTTACCGTGTAGTGAACATGGATCAAGCAGCCACGTTGGGCGATATTTTTGTCACGACGACCGGTAATGTTAACGTTATCAATCACGCTCATATGCAGGCGATGAAAGATGAAGCCATAGTTTGCAACATTGGTCACTTTGATTCGGAAATTGAAATATCCGCTTTAGAAGGTTACCAATGGGAAGAGATCAAGCCTCAGGTTGATCATGTTATTTTCCCTGACGGCAAAAAAATTATTATCCTGGCCAAAGGTCGGCTGGTGAATTTGGGTTGTGCTACCGGGCATCCCAGTTTCGTTATGTCCGCCTCGTTTACCAATCAGGTTATGGCGCAAATGGAGTTCTGGAACCATTCCGAAAAGTACGAAAACAAAGTCTATGTTTTGCCCAAGCAATTGGATGAAAAAGTCGCTCGCCTGCACTTGCAGAAAATTGGTGTTAATTTGACCCCGCTTACGCAAGAACAGGCCGACTACATTGGTGTGCCGGTGGAAGGACCCTACAAGCCTGATCACTATCGGTACTAAAGACAGAAAGTTCGTGTATTTTATTTGTGTTTTTGTGGTCTAAACTAGTTTAAGAAACGGGAAGGGGGGTTACATCCCCCTTCTGTTTTTCCAATGGCACTTGTTTGGAGTCGACCAAGTTGGTTTGATTGGTTGGATGTTACTATGCATTCCCAGAATGAAATGCAATCCCAGAAAAAATATAACCGCACGTTCAGCGTGGAATTTTTTCCGCCCAAAACCCCGGAAGGCCGGGATAAATTGCGGGCGGTACGCGAAGCGCTGGCTCCATTGAATCCCAGTTATTTCTCCGTAACCTTTGGCGCCGGAGGCAGTACCCAATCGGGCACGTACGAAACCATTAAGGATATCATCGCGGCCGGTTTTCAGGGTGCGCCCCATTTGTCCTGTATTGGTTCAACCCGGGACGGTATTTCTGCAACCTTACAGCAATATGTTGATCTGGGTGTAAAACGTATAGTGGCCTTACGCGGTGATTTGCCGTCCGGAATGGGTGGTATTGCCGGCGAGCTGCGTTACGCGAACGAACTGGTGCAGTTTATTCGGAAGCACAGTGGTGATCATTTTCATATTGAGGTGGCCGCTTATCCCGAGTTTCACCCTCAGGCCAGATCCGCTCTAGAGGATTTGGAGAACTTCAAGCGTAAAGTACAAGCGGGAGCCAATAGCGCCATCACCCAATATTTCTATAATGCGGATGCGTATTATCGCTTTGTAGACAGTTGTGAAACCATGGGGCTGGATATTCCCATTGTACCGGGCATCATGCCCATTACCAACTTTACTCAGCTGGCTCGTTTTTCCGATGCTTGCGGCGCGGAAATCCCCCAATGGATTCGCCGTCGGTTACAGGCTTTCGGAGACGATATGGAATCCATAAGAGCCTTTGGTTTTGATGTGACGCTGGTTTTGTGTCGCAACCTGTTGGAAAACGGCGCTCCAGGACTACACTTTTACAGCATGAACCGGGATCAACCCACAGCCAAGTTGTGGCAATCGCTGGGTTTGTCTTGAGCTGCAGAGCCTATTCCATCGCGAGCGTGATTCGATAGTGGGATATACAATAACACGAGATTCGATAACAGGAGTTATCCGATAAAGAGTCCTATGCACAAAATACTCATTACAGGCGGAGCCGGGTTTATCGGGTCAGCGTTGGTTCGTTTTTTAATCGAAAAGACCGAAATACACGTTATCAATGTGGATGCCTTGACCTATGCGGGAAATCTGGAATCCCTCAGTTCAGTGGAGCGCAGTCCACGTTATTGCTTTGAACACGTGGATATTCGCGATGCGGATACTTTGTATCCCTTATTGGCGAAACATAAACCGAATGCCGTGATGCACCTTGCCGCCGAGTCTCATGTGGATAGATCCATAGATGGCCCGGCGGATTTCATGCAAACCAATATTATTGGTACCTATAATCTATTACAGGCGAGCTTAAAGTGGTGGCGCGAATTACCTGCGGACAAGCAGCCGCATTTTCGGTTTCATCATATATCCACCGATGAAGTGTACGGTTCTTTAGGGGATACGGGCCTGTTTCATGAAACCACAGCTTATCAGCCCAACTCACCGTATTCCGCCAGCAAGGCGTCATCAGATCATTTGGTGCGGGCTTGGCATCATACATACGGATTGCCGGTGGTTACCAGCAATTGCTCCAATAATTACGGACCGTACCAATTTCCGGAGAAATTAATTCCCCTGGTTATCCTCAACGCACTGGACGGAAAGCCGTTACCTATTTACGGTAAAGGTGACAATATTCGCGATTGGCTTTATGTGGATGACCACGTGGAAGCCTTGCTCGCGGTGTTAGAAAAAGGCCGTCCCGGAGAAACCTATAATATTGGTGGCCACAACGAAAAGACCAATTTGGAAGTGGTGCAAGGCATATGCACATTGTTGGATGAGTTGCTGCCGGAAGCTGTACACAAACCGCACCAATCTTTGATTACCTATGTTACGGATCGGCCCGGCCACGACAAGCGTTATGCCATTGACGCAAATAAAATAGCCGACGAACTGGGTTGGCGACCGCAAGAAACGTTTGAAACCGGTTTGCGCAAAACCGTACAGTGGTATTTGCAAAATCAACAATGGTGTCGTCATGTTCAGGATGGCAGTTACCGACGCGAACGTTTGGGGATTGGAGAGTCCGCACTATGAAACCACGCAAAGGGATTATTCTAGCCGGAGGCAGTGGTACTCGTTTATACCCCGCTACTCAGGTGGTATCCAAACAGCTGTTACCGGTGTACGACAAACCCATGGTGTATTATCCCTTATCCACCCTCATGTTGGCGGATATACGCGATATCTTATTAATTTCCACTCCCCAGGACACGCCTCGGTTTCAGCAGCTTTTAGGTGACGGGTCTCAATGGGGTATCAACATCAGCTACGCGGTGCAAGCGCAGCCCGAAGGTTTGGCGCAGGCTTTTATCATCGGAGAGTCCTTTATCGATGGCCACCCCAGTGCATTGGTTCTGGGCGACAATATTTTTTACGGCCACGATTTGGCCGTGTTGCTGGATCAAGCCACGCGGCGAGACAGCGGTGCCACGGTATTCGCCTACCAGGTTAAAGACCCCGAACGCTATGGTGTGGTGGAGTTCGCCGACGATAATAGGGCCATTAGCCTGGAAGAGAAACCGCAGCAACCCAAATCACGGCATGCGGTCACGGGGTTATATTTTTACGATGAAAAAATCACGGATATCGCCAAATCCCTAAAGCCATCGGCGCGGGGAGAATTGGAAATCACCGATGCCAACCGAGAGTATTTACGTCAAGGTGCTTTGGAAGTGGCTATTATGGGACGTGGCATGGCCTGGTTGGATACCGGGACTCACGATTCATTGATGGAAGCCTCCGCATTTATTGAAACCATCGAAAAAAGACAAGGTCTTAAAGTTTCCTGCCCGGAAGAGGTGGCTTATCGCCAGGGGTATATTAACGCCGCGCAAGTGGAAAAGCTGGCCCAACCCATGCTCAAAAACGATTACGGACGTTATTTGCTGGATATGTTGAGTTATAGACCATGAAGGTGATTCAAACTGCATTGCCTGGTGTGTTGATTATTGAGCCTAAAGTGTTTGGTGATGCGCGCGGTTTTTTTATGGAAACCTACCAAGCGCAACGTTACCAAGAAGCGGGCATAGCGACGGATTTTATCCAAGATAATTATTCCCGTTCCAGTCAAGCCGTTTTGCGTGGCTTACATTATCAATTGAAATATCCGCAAGCTAAATTGGTCAGTGTCGCTCGCGGTGAAGTTTTCGATGTGGCGGTGGACATACGAGTAGGTTCGCCAACATTCGGTCAGTGGGTGGGAGTGAATCTCAGTGAAGAGAATTATCGCCAATTGTATATTCCGCGTGGTTTTGCCCACGGGTTTTGCGTATTGAGCGAAACAGCAGACTTTGTTTACAAGTGTGATGGATTTTACAGACCGGACGATGAAAAAGGACTAATCTGGAACGACCCGGAGGTGGGTGTTGATTGGCCGATTAAATTTCCCGCCTTATCAGAGAAAGATAAAGCCAACTTAAGCTTGGCTGCATTAAAGCAGCACAAATTCTTGCCCGATTACCAGGAAGTTTTATGAAGATCTGGTTAAGCGGTGCCAATGGTCAACTGGGTTGGGAAATCAATCAAATGGCTCAGCTTATGCCGCAATACCAGGTTTTGGCTTTGGACCGGAATCAACTGGATATTACCGATCAAAAAGCCGTAAGGGCATCCATGCAGTCATTCCAGCCGGATATAGCCATTAATGCTGCCGCTTACACAGCCGTGGACAAGGCCGAAACGGAAGTGGAGCTTGCCTATGCAGTGAATCGAGATGGTCCGGCCTATATTGCTCAAAACTGTGCTGAGTTAGGTATACCCATGATTCATATCTCCACGGATTATGTTTTTGATGGCGCCAAATCCGAACCTTATGTAGAGACTGATCCAGTAAACCCAATCAATGTTTATGGCAAAAGTAAACTGGAAGGGGAGTTGGCTGTTGCAAAGCATTTAAGGGAGCACATCATTCTTCGTACCAGCTGGGTGTTTGGTAGGCAAGGCAATAACTTTGTAAAAACGATGATTCGGTTGTTAATGGAAAAGGACGAGTTTGGAGTCGTTAAAGACCAGCAAGGGTGTCCAACCTATACTGGGAATCTGGCTAGGGCAGTTTTAAAGGTCTGTGAATCTGATGACCGATTACGATTTGGAGTTTTCCATTATTGTGATAATCCGGAAACAACGTGGTATGAATTTGCAGAATTTATTAGATCTGCGCTGAGCCAGAAAATTGAAATTAGTAACAAATGTATCAGGCCCATTTTAACAACTGAATATCCAACACCCGCAAAGCGTCCAAAGAGTTCATGTCTGCGATGTGATAAATTTGTTGAAACGTATGATTATAAAATTGACAGCTGGAATTTGGGTATGTTGGATGTAGTGGATACCGTCGTAGCTAGCTTAGGCGAGCGGGGAAGATCGTCCTAATATGCGTATTGAAACTTTGATCGAAAATATGTCGTGTGGATATTGATATGAAGGCAGTGATATTGGCAGGCGGACTGGGTTCTCGAATTAGCGAGGAAACAGAGGTTAAACCGAAACCTATGGTGGAAATAGGCGGTAAACCCATTTTGTGGCACATTATGAAAATCTATTCCACTTACGGGATCAATGATTTCATTGTGTGTTTAGGTTACAAAGGGTATGTGGTCAAAGAATATTTCGCTAACTATTTTTTACATATGTCAGATATAACATTTGATATGGTAAAGAATAAGATGGAAGTTCACAATAATAATTCGGAGCCTTGGCGAGTTACTCTGGTGGATACGGGCGAGCAAACGATGACCGGTGGGAGGCTTAAAAGAATTGCACCCTATATTGAAGATGATACCTTTTGTTTTACCTATGGGGACGGCGTGGGGAATGTCAACATCGAAGAACTCATTCGTTTTCACAAATCAAGTGGCGCGTATGCAACGGTTACAGCAACTCAGCCACCTGGACGATTTGGTTCATTGAATATTGACAAACATAAGGTTGTTAATTTTCAGGAAAAACCTCAAGGCGATGGGGCTTGGATAAATGGTGGCTTCTTTATTCTTTCTCCTAGAGTTTTTGACTATATCGATGAAGACAATACCGTTTGGGAACAAAGTCCGATGCAGAGACTGGCACACGATGGTCAGTTGTCAGCATACGAACACAATGGATTCTGGCAGCCGATGGATACCCTTCGTGATAAGCATTACCTGGAGCGTTTGTGGCGCTCCGGAAAGGCTCCGTGGAAGGTGTGGTGATGGATAATAGTTTTTGGCATCAGAAAAATGTCCTGATCACAGGCTTTACCGGGTTCAAAGGAGGGTGGTTGACACTTTGGCTGCAATCGCTTGGTGCGAAAGTATCGGGGTATTCTCTAGACCCACCTACGACTCCGTCGTTATTCTCCTCTGCCGGAGTAGGGGATGACATGGTGGATATGTGCCAGGGTGATATAGGTGATTTGAAAAATTTACTCTCTTATGTTGATAAGGTTAAACCACAGATAATATTTCATTTAGCGGCACAACCTCTGGTTAGATATTCCTACGACAACCCGGTAGAAACCTATGCAAGCAATGTATTAGGAACGGTGCACTTGCTTGAATCAGTTAGATTGACCGATAGTGTCAAGGTTGTAGTAGTCGTTACGAGCGACAAATGTTACGAGAACCGAGAGTGGGTTTGGGGATACCGGGAAGACGAGCCAATGGGAGGTTATGATCCTTATAGCAATAGTAAGGGATGTGCAGAATTGGTCACAGCGGCCTACCGAAACTCTTACTTTAATAAGGCGCTATATGAAACTCATGGTGTTGGTCTAGCGACAGTTCGTGCAGGTAACGTGGTGGGAGGTGGGGACTGGGCTAGAGATCGATTGGTTCCGGATGCCATCAAGTCCTTCAAAGACGGACAATCCGTTACCATTCGAAACCCAATGGCAGTTCGACCATGGCAACATGTCTTGGATCCTTTGCATGGATATATCGTATTGGCGGAAAAATTGTGGGTTGAAGGTGATCAATTTTCTGAGGCTTGGAATTTTGGTCCGGACAGCGAAAGTGAAAAATCTGTTGGTTGGATGGTAGATAAGTTAGTAAATCTATGGGGTGGTCCGGTAGCATGGAATAAAGATAAGTTGGATCAGCCGCATGAAGCTTGTTTTTTAAAGTTGGATAGTGCTAAGGCCAAGTCCAGATTAGGTTGGAAACCAAAATGGAATCTGGATATTGGGCTCAAAAATGTAGTTGAATGGTATAAAGCATATTATGACGGAGGAAACATGAAAGAACACACCTTGTCTCAAATAAAACAGTATATGGAATCCTAGGGCCAGCTATGAATCCATTAGAACTCAAAGATCAGATACTTAGCTTAGTGAGTCAATATGCGCAACTGGTTTACGATCCAAAAGAATTTATACCGGGAGTAAGTGTTGTTCCTCCATCTGGTAAAGTTATTGGTGAGGACGAGCTGAGAAATATGGTTAGCGCTTCATTGGATGGGTGGCTAACTACAGGGAATTTTAATCATGAATTTGAATGTAAGTTGGCTAACTATTTGGGGCTGACGCATGTCTTAACAACTAATTCTGGTTCGTCAGCAAATTTGTTGGCATTTGCAACACTCATGTCAGAAAAGCTGGGTGATAGGGCGTTGCGCCCAGGTGACGAAGTGATCGCGGTAGCTGCCGGTTTTCCAACTACCGTCAATCCGATACTGTTATATGGGTTGGTGCCGGTTTTTGTTGATATTGATATTCCGACCTACAATATTGATGCAACACAAATTGAATCGGCTATTACAGAAAAAACTCGTGCAATTATGATTGCACATACGCTGGGTAATCCATTTGATTTACAAGAAGTTGTTCGAATTGCTAAGAAACACAATCTGTGGTTGGTAGAGGATTGTTGTGATGCTTTGGGATCAAAATTCAGTGGGGAGATGGTTGGCACTTTTGGCGATATAGGGACGGTAAGTTTTTATCCGGCTCATCATATAACTATGGGTGAAGGCGGTGCCGTGTTTACAAACAATGGTGAGTTAAAGCGCATATGTGAGTCTATACGTGATTGGGGTCGAGATTGTTATTGTGAGCCTGGAAAAGATAACACATGTAAGAAGCGATTTGAATGGAAATTAGGCGATTTGCCACAAGGTTACGATCATAAATATATCTATTCGGATCTTGGGTTCAATTTAAAAATAACTGATATGCAAGCTGCTTGCGCCTTAGCCCAAATGGATAGGTTGGATGAATTTGTGCTGAAACGCAAGTCCAATTTCGCCTATTTAAAAGAGCGGATGAGTTCGCTAGAAGAATTTTTCATATTGCCGGAGGCAACAAAGAATAGTGACCCGGCTTGGTTTGGTTTCCCAATTACGTTGAGGCCGGGAGGTCCGATAAATAGAGTTGATTTGTTGTCGTATTTGGATCAATATCAAATTGGCAGTCGCTTGTTGTTTGCCGGGAACCTTATTCGACAACCGTATTTTAAAAATAGAAATTATAGAAAAGCAGGTGATTTGGGAAACACAGACCTAGTTATGACCAATACATTTTGGACCGGTTTATATCCGGGGTTGAGCGAATCGATGCTGGATTATTCTGTGTCAAAGATGGAGGAGTTCTATGGCCTCAATTTTTAGTTTTCTTACTGTATAGTGTTTGGTTTTTAAATGTCATTTCTATCGAAAATAGAAAAGGTGGTGAAAAACATTGCCAACCCCGATTACTGGTTGGCTAACAAGCGAGGTGTGTTCGCTGCAATTGAGCATGTTTCAGTGCTGAATAATATGAATTGCAATACAGTAATAGATGTCGGTGCAAATAAAGGTCAGTTTGCATTGGTGGCCAGGTCTCGGTTCCCTGAAGCCAGGATATATTCGTTTGAACCGCTGGAGGATGCTAGGAAGATTCTGCAAAGTTTGTTCGATAGTGATAAAAATTTTGATGTATCCGAATTTGCTTTAGGGGAAGATGAGGGTAAATCAATATTCCATGTGTCAAAGCGAAGGGATTCTTCTTCCTTGCTGGGAATTTCAGAAAAACAATCAGAATATTTTCCTGGAACGGAAGAAATAGGCCAAATTTATATAGAAGTGAAGCAAATGGATTCGATAATTTCGAATTTGGAGATTATACCGCCTGTACTCCTTAAAATTGATGTTCAAGGAGGTGAGCTGGGGGTGTTGCGAGGCGGCAGCGATTTCTTACATACAGTTAGCCATGTTTACGTAGAAGCTTCTTTCGTTGAATTGTACAGCGGCCAAGCTTTGGTTCACCAAGTCATCGAGTATTTGTCTCAATACGATTTTATTTTGACAGGAGTGTACAACGGCTCATTCGATAGTAATGGATTAGCTATACAGGCAGATTTCTTGTTTCAAAAGAAATCGATATGAAAATACTGTTGGTTTCTCTAAATTATACTCCTGAACTTACAGGGATTGGCAAATACAGCGGAGAATTAGTTGAATGGTTAGTATCAAAAGGACACGAGGTAACAGTAGTCACTACACCACCATACTATCCAAATTGGGAAGTATGGTCAGGTTTTCGAAAGTTTTGGTATTCTGAGGCAAGGCATCTTTCAGAGTGTGTGATTCGATGCCCGATTTGGGTTCCTAAGAATGTAAATGGAATTAAGCGAATTTTTCATTTGCTCAGCTTCGCAATTAGTTCATTGCCGATTATCCTATTGCAAGCTCGGAAAGAAAAGAATGTTGTTTTCCTAACCGAACCACCTTTGTTTTGTGCGCCTGTAGTTCTATTCGCGGCTCGATTTTTTAAAATCAAAACCTGGTTGCATGTTCAAGATTTGGAAGTTGACGCAGCTGTGGATTTAGGGATCATTAAAAATAAAGTTGTCGTAAGTATGGCTTATTGGTTAGAGAGAAATCTAGTGCGCAAATTCCATATTGTATCTACGATTTCCAAAAATATGCAAAAAAGAATAGAGGCTAAAGGTGTTAAAGTAGACAATCAAGTGTATTTCCCAAATTGGGTTGATTGCGAAACAATTAAACCGATGGAAACAATATCGGACTTAAGGCAATCATTGAACTTGGAGGAAGGGGCAGTTGTTGCAGTATACTCTGGAAATTTTGGTGAGAAGCAAGGGTTGGAAATAGTTATTGATGCAGCAAAGGAATTAAAAAATAGAAACATCGTATTCTTAATGTGTGGACAAGGCGCGGTTTACAAAAAGTTACGTCAGTACGCAGGCGATCTACCGACAGTGTATTGGCTGCCACTCCAGCCTGTAGAAAAATTGAATGATCTTCTGAACACGGCAGATATTCATTTATTGCCACAACGTGACGATGTAGCAGATTTGGTAATGCCGTCCAAGCTATCGGGAATTATGGCCAGTGGTAAACCATGCGTTGCGACGGCTAAGGAGAACACCCAGGTGTGGAGGATTTTACAGGGCTGCGGTATAGTAACGCCACCCGCAGATCTTGAAGCGTTTGTCAGGGCTATTTTGGAACTTTCGAATAATCAAGAGCTTAGGAATGATCTGGGTAGAAATGCCAGACATTATGCTGAAAGTAATCTTGATAAAGAAACTGTACTGACGAGTTTTGAGTCTAGGTTGAGTTCAATGATTTGAGCAAAAAACGACCAACCTTAGAAGGTATAAACGATGTGCATAGTTGGTTATTAGAAATTTTACAAACTCGAAATTGAAGGTTTTATAAGAAATGTTTGATGGCAGCGTGATTCTTATTACTGGTGGGACGGGTTCCTTCGGAAAAAAATATACACAAACCTTGTTGGGTCGATACAACCCAAAGAAGATTATCATTTTCTCCAGAGACGAATTAAAGCAATTCGAGATGCAGCAAACTTATAACCAAGAATGTATGCGGTATTTTATTGGTGACGTTCGTGATGCAGAAAGGCTATATCAGGCAATGAAAGGGGTGGATTATGTTATTCATGCAGCAGCATTGAAACAAGTCCCTGCTGCCGAATACAATCCCATGGAATGTATAAAGACCAATATTCATGGCGCAGAAAATGTAATAAAAGCAGCAATTGAAAACAATGTAAAAAAAATTATTGCCCTGTCATCTGATAAAGCTGCCAATCCGATTAATTTGTATGGAGCAACTAAACTAGCATCTGACAAATTATTTGTGGCGGCAAATAATATAGTAGGGCCAGGTCACACGAGATTTTCAGTTGTTCGATATGGAAATGTGGTTGGTTCAAGAGGTTCAGTGGTACCTTTTTTCAAGAAGCTGATTCAGGACGGAACATCGTATCTTCCTATAACGCATCAGGATATGACGAGGTTTTGGATTACCCTCCAACAGGGGGTGGATTTCGTTTTGAAGAATTTCCAGCGTATGAAAGGAGGAGAAATATTTGTGCCAAAAATTCCGTCTGTTCGGATTGTGGATTTAGCAACGGCAATGGCACCTGATTTGGAACACAAGATTATTGGGATTAGACCGGGAGAAAAACTTCATGAAATTATGTGTCCCGCAGATGACTCTCATTTAACAATCGAGTTTGATGATCACTATGTGATTGGGCCAAGTATAACTTTTATGGAAGGTAGCAATGATTTTAAAGTAAATGCTTTGAAAGCGGTAGGGAACTTAGTTGATCAGGGTTTTGAATATCATTCCGGAACGAATTCCGTATTTCTTTCGGACAAGGAAATACTTGAATATGATCGGTTGGCACAAGAGTAAACGAGTTTTAATTAATACATGAATAGTGTATCGGTAGGTGTGATAGATTATGGCGTTGGAAATATATTTTCCATTGTCAATGCACTTCAAGCTTTAGATTGTAATGTGGTGGTCGCAACGAAGCCTCATGAATTAGTAGGGATTGATAGGATAGTATTGCCGGGTGTTGGTGCTTATCCTAAAGGTATGAAAAACCTTAATAGTTTAGGGTTCTCAGAACATGTAAAAAGTCATGTTGATCAAGGAGGGTTGTTGTTAGGTATATGTTTGGGGATGCAATTAGCTCTTTCTGAGGGTTATGAGGATGGTAGAACTTCAGGATTGGATTTGGTGCAAGGTAACGTAGTACCGCTAGAATCTTCCGGTAAGTGTCGAGTCCCTCATATGGGGTGGAACAATATGGAGGGTTTTAACGGGTTGGAGCAAACTTTGTTTGAGGGGGTGGAGCTGGGGTCTTCATTTTACTTTGTGCATAGTTATCATTCCGTTGTAAGAGAGGATGTGCAATGCTCTTATGTTCGTTTCTGCAATAAGAATATAGTAGCGGCATTCCAGAAAAAAAATGTTTTCGGGGTGCAATTTCATCCGGAAAAAAGCCAAAAAGCCGGATTGAAATTGCTGAAAAACTTTGTTCATCTCAAGAATATATAATGCTCAAAATACGTATCATTCCAATCTTGCTTGTTCGCGGGAGTTCCATTGTTAAAACTGTGCAGTTCGATGATGCGCGCATGGTGGGTGATTCCATCACTAATGTTAAAGTATTTTCCAGTCGTATGGCTGATGAAATGGTTATCGTCGATATAGATGCCTATAAATCCGGACGAATTAATGAAGACTTGATTAAGAGGTTAGCAGCTCAATGTGTAATGCCATTGTCAGTAGGAGGAGGGGTTCGCTCTGTTGAAGACGCGGACAGACTGTTTAGATCAGGTGCTGATAAAGTGGTGATAAATAGCGCTTTCTATAGTGATCCGAGTTTAATTGAAAAAGTATCGAAGAAATACGGTCGTCAAGCTGTTGTATTTTCCTTGGATGTTAAAAAAGAAAATTCTGTCTACTATGCAGCATCGCAATCAGCCAATATAGTTCATGATGTGGGCGCAGTGGAGACAGCTCAGAAAGTGGTGTCTATGGGGGTAGGAGAAATTTTGCTAAATTCAGTTGACAACGACGGAAAAATGAATGGTTACGATTTGGGGCTGATAAAGAGTGTGTCCCAGTCAGTAGATGTCCCGATAGTTGCTGCGGGTGGTTGTGGAAGTAAAGAAGATTGTGTAAAAGCGATAAATAGCGGTGCAACAGCAATTGCGGCGGGCAGTATATTTTACTGGATTGGAGAAAGTATTATAACTATTAAAAAAC
This sequence comes from Gammaproteobacteria bacterium, assembly GCA_029882975.1. Classification (NCBI taxonomy): domain Bacteria; kingdom Pseudomonadati; phylum Pseudomonadota; class Gammaproteobacteria; species Gammaproteobacteria bacterium. The sequence goes on along the minus strand of JAOUJW010000011.1, from coordinate 37,059 downwards.
ATATGAGTGAACAAGGGCTGCCAATGAGGTTGATATGAATATTTTGTACTGTAAAAAGTGTCTTTTTCCAAATACAAAACCTGATTTGTTTTTTGACTCGGAAGGAATTTGTGATGCTTGCAAGTCTGCCGAAAGAAAACATGGCATAGAAGATGCGATTGATTGGGAGCAGAGAGATAAATCGTTCAAGGAAATAATCTCCGACGCGAGGAGTAAATCGCGGGGATGGTACGATTGCGTTATACCTGTTAGCGGGGGTAAAGATAGTACTTGGCAGGTATATGCGATGAAAGTTATTCATGGCATGAGACCGTTGGCAGTAACGTTTGATCAATTTGATCAAACGAATACCGGTCTGCACAATTTGGAGGTGCTAAAAGAGATAGGTGTCGATCATGTTCATTTTACTCTTAACCCCAAAATAGTTCGAGCTCTAGTTAGGAAAGGATTTGAAATAGTGGGGGATCACTATTGGGTTAATCACGTAGGGATTTACACAGTACCTTTTCATGTGGCCGCCAAATTCAATATTCCTTTAGTCATATTTGGTGAGAATCCTCAATTTGAATATGGTGGGCCGACTCAAAGTCGCGATAGCATGATTATCGATAGACGATGGCGGCAAGAATTTGGATTGATGCGAGGTTTTCGTGAAGAGGATATGGTAGATGAAGAAATTAGCATGGAAGATTTGTGTATGCTCCAGTTTCCATCCGATGAAGACATTCAAAAACTAGGAATATTGGGCTTGTTTTATGGCTACTTCTATAAGTGGGATGCAAGTGTACATTTACAAGTGGTGAAAAAGTTGGGTTGGCAAGCTTTGGTTGAGCCTCCTCAAGGGGCGTGGGTTGATTATGAGAATTGTGATATGAAATATATTGATATCCGTGAGCGGGTTAAATTTCTAAAGTTTGGCTATGGGCGAGCAACCGATCAGCTTAATATAGAGATTCGAAACAATCGTATATCTCGTTCTGAAGCGCTCGAAATAGCAAAGAACATTGATGGTGGAGTAGATTCTGATAACGTAAAAGAATTTTGCGATTTAATAGGTATCAGTTTGGAAAAGTACGAGAAAATAATGGATTCCTTTGTGAATCATGATTTGTTTGAGAAAGATTCCAAAGGTGAGTGGGTTTTAATACGAGATCGAACTTGAGGTATTATGATGTGAAGACAGGTCAAGAAAAATTTTGGCAAGGTGAATTTGGGAAAGAGTATATTTCCCGAAATATTGGTGCAAAACTAGCAGCAGCCAATTTGTCTTTTTTTTCAGAGGTAATTCGACGTACGGGTAATCTGGGAAATATTCTGGAGATGGGTTGCAACGTCGGTATGAATTTGCGCGCATTGAGGTCACTATTACCAAGCTGTAAATTAACAGGTATAGAGATAAACGAGGAAGCAGCAAAGATATTACGTGAATGGGGCGAAGCTGAAGTTGTTGTTGATTCTGTCCTGGATGTTACGCTAGATACTACATATGAGCTAACTTTTACCAAGGGTTTGTTGATTCATATAAATCCTGATTATGTAAATGAGGTATATAAAAGGCTTTATGAGTATTCTACAAAGTATATACTTATTGCCGAATACTACAATCCAACTCCTGTTGCGCTGGAATACCGCGGACACAAGGATAGGTTATACAAGCGTGATTTCGCAAACGAAATAATGACACTGTATAGTGATCTGACTCTCAAAGACTATGGTTTTTTATATCGAAATGATCCAGTGTATCCCCAAGACGATATAACTTGGTTCCTGATGGAAAAAGGTAAATGAGAAAATGATACCTTATGGTCGTCAACACATTTCTGATGAGGATATTGAATCGGTTGTCAGGGTTCTGAAGTCAGATTTTCTTACGCAAGGCGAGGCGGTTCCTCAATTCGAAAAATCTGTGAAAGAATACACAGGTTCAAAATACAGTGTAGCGGTTAACAGCGGCACTTCTGCGCTACATATTTCTTGTTTGGCGCTAGGTGTCGGTAGAGGTGACTGGGTTTGGACTTCACCAATTACATTTGTGGCATCCGCGAATTGTGCTCTATATTGTGGCGCAAATATAGATTTCGTAGACATTGACTCAGTTACCTGCAACATTAGCGTAGAGCTCTTACGAAAAAAGCTTATAAAATCAAGCAAAACCAACTCACTTCCGAAAGTTTTAGTTACGGTTCATTTTTCCGGTTTGTCATGTGATATGAAAGAGATTTATTCGCTATCAAAGGAGTATGGGTTCCATGTGATCGAGGACGCATGCCATGCCTTAGGAGGTAAATACCTAGATAAGCCAATCGGAAGTTGCGAATTTAGCGATATTGCGGTTTTTAGCTTTCATCCAGTAAAATCTATCACTACCGGTGAAGGCGGTATGGCTGTAACAAATAATGAGCAACTATTTGATAAAATGTGCTTGCTACGAAGTCATGGTATTACAAGAGATTTAAATATAATGACAGAATCGAGTCATGGACCATGGTACTACGAGCAAATACATTTAGGTTATAACTATAGGATGACGGATATTCAGGCAGCCTTGGGAGAGAGCCAGCTTAATCGGTTGGATGAATTTATCATGAGGAGGCATTCGCTGGCAAATCGCTATGATGAAATGCTAGAGGGTTTGCCGATAAGGTGTCCATACCGACCAAGTGACAGCTATTCAGGGATGCACCTATATGTTATTCGATTGGACCTGAAGAGTATGAATAAGTCTCACAAAGATGTATTTATGCAGCTACGAAGCTTGGGTATATCTGTGAATTTGCACTACATACCAGTACATACACAACCATATTATAGAGAATTAGGTTTTAAGAAGGGGGATTATCCCGCGGCGGAAACCTACTCTCAAGAGGCAATTAGCTTGCCGATGTTTCCTGGTCTTAAGGAGGATGAGCAGGATAAAGTTATTACGGCTTTAAAACAAAGTGTATTATGAATATTGCTTTGATACCAGCAAGGGGGGGTAGTAAACGAATACCAAGGAAAAATATAAAAGATTTTCATGGGAAGCCAATCATCGCATGGTCTATACAAGCGGCTATAGATTGCTCCTGTTTTGATCGGATAATAGTTTCTACGGACGATGAAGAAATTGCCCTTGTTGCCCAAAGTTATGGGGCGGAGGTGCCTTTTATACGGCCACATGACTTATCAGATGATTACACAGGAACTGTGGATGTGATAAAGCATGCGCTGACTTGGTGCGATGATAGCGGTATTTCTGTTGATTACATCTGCTGTATCTATGCCACAGCACCGTCTTTACTACCGGAGTATTTGAAGGAAGCTTACAACAAATTGATCACTTCCGGAAAATCATATGTTTTTCCTGTTACCACCTTTGCTTTTCCAATACAAAGGGCGCTTCGAATAGAATCAAGCGGCTGTGTGGAGGCAATTTGGCCTGAAAATAATATGATCAGATCTCAAGACTTAGAGGAGACCTATCATGATGCCGGCCAATTCTATTGGGGAACCAAGTCTGCATTTTTGAATAACGTAACCATATATTCTAATGAGTCTATACCCATAGTGTTGCCCCGACATATGGTCCAGGATTTGGATACTTTAGAAGACTGGGATAGAGCGGAATTGATGTTTCAGTCCATGTGCTTTAAAAGCGCCGACAGCTGATGAACGTAGCGTTTCGTGTTGACGCTAGTATAGCCATCGGTTTGGGGCATCTTATGCGATGTTTGACATTAGCCGATGCGATAAATGAAGCTAAAATATACTTCATCTGTCGAGAAACACAGTTGGATCTAGATTACTATATTACAAAACATGGCCATACACTCATTACCCTTCCGGATATCAATAGAACGAAGTTTCAGGTTAGCACACTGGAATCTTACAAAGATTGGCTTGGCGTTTCATTTTCAGAGGATGCATCGGACACAATAGATGCAGTGGCTGCTTTGAATATTGATTGGTTCATTGTCGATCACTACGGAATCGATTATCAATGGCACGCGATGCTACGACCGCACGTGCAAAATATTATGGTTATTGATGACTTGGCAAATAGAAGATTGGATTGCGACATATTAGTAAATTCAGCGTTGGATGTCGATAGTGGGGATTATCGTTTGTATATAGATAAACCATGCCTGTTTAGGCTTGGTCCTAAATACGCGTTGCTTCGGTCTGAGTATTTAGCACTAAGAGAAAAAGCTCTCAGAAAAAGAAAGATGTATAACGGCGTAAAAACTCTATTGATATTCATGGGGGGGATGGACGAAAGAAACTATGCGCTAAAAGTACTGCAGTTGTTGGTTAAGATGAAAGGACTGAGTATAGAAAAAATTGTTGTTGTTCTTGGTAAGGGGGCTCCACATGTCGACGAAATAAATGATATTTCACGTGAATATCCCGTCGCTATGGAAGTGTTGGTTGGAGTGGATAACATGGCGGAGTTAATGTTGCAAGCAGACTTATCAATTGGATCTGGTGGTACAGCTTCTTGGGAGAGATGCGTGTTGGGTCTGCCTAGTCTGGTGACGTTTATCGCGGAAAACCAAAAAGAGAATATTTGTCAATTACAAGCCCGAGGCGCTGTTCGTTTGTGGGAACAATTGGAGGATTTGAAAGAAATTATTGAAGACGTGGTGTCTGATAAAAGCAAGTGGTATTCAATGTTTGAAAACTCCATAGACATATGCGATGGGCTTGGCGCTACACGATTGGTAGATATACTTAGTATGACATGTCGAAGTGCCAATGCTAAAGATGTAGATCTATTATACAAATGGACTAATGACCCTGTCGTTCGAAGTTCGGCATTTAAAACCGACATGATTGAAAGGGGAGCACATGAAGATTGGTTTGAAAAAAAACTTAAAAACAATAATTGCTTGCTATATATATTTGAGTGCAACAGCATTCCTGTTGGCCAAGTCCGTTTTGATATAATCGATTCAGTGGCAGAGATTAGTTATTCCGTTGATGCGAATTATAGAGGTGCAGGGATAGGGCAGATTATTTTATGGTCGGCACTAAAAAAATTAAAGGAGGAGAGTAGGGCGATTGAAAAAATAAAGGGGCAGGTAAAAACACAGAATATTGCCTCCAATAAAATATTCAATTCATTGGGTTTTGAGTGTGTGTTTTCAGATAGCGAACGGAATGTATATCAACGTTCTACCTTATAATGGCCTGGAATATTGTGAACGTTAAAGAGTAAATAGTACAAAAGCAATATTTGTGAAGTCGATGAGGAAAGTGTGCGTATGAAGTCTATAGAAATAAACGGAAGAGCTATTGGGTTGAATGAACCACCGTATATCATCGCGGAATTGTCGGCGAATCATAATGGAAAATTACAAAGGGCGTTGGAAACAGTAGAAATGGCGGCCAAAATGGGGGCGGATGCCGTTAAACTGCAAACCTATACTGCAGATACAATTACTATTGATTGTAATAAACAAGATTTTCAGATTCATAGTGGATTGTGGAATGGCTACAATTTGTATCAGCTCTATAAGCAGGCACAAACACCCTATGAGTGGCACAAGGAGTTGTTCGATCATGCGTCAAAAGTAGGTATAACTTGTTTTAGCACCCCTTTTGATGAGTCGGCTGTGGATTTTTTGGAGGATTTAAATGTTCCTGCTTATAAAATAGCTTCTTTTGAAGCGATTGATTTACCACTGATTAAATATGTCGCGCAAACACGGAAGCCCATGATCATTTCGACCGGTATGGCAAGTTATACCGAAATACAAGAAGCCGTTGAAGTAGCTAAAGAGAATGGATGTGACGACCTTATACTTCTGCATTGTATTAGTAGCTACCCCGCGCCAATAGAACAATCAAATTTACGTACAATAAATGATTTGTCTCAATCATTTGGTGTGATTGCCGGACTTTCGGATCATACTTTGGGAACAACGGTATCTGTTGTAAGTGTTGCTCTGGGGGCATGCGTAATAGAGAAACATGTTACCTTAGATAGGGCAGATAAGGGGCCTGATAGTGAATTTTCACTTGAGCCAGATGAACTAAAAATTTTGTGTGTAGAGGCGAAGAATGCATGGAAAGCTCTAGGGGAAGCAAGCTATGAGAGGAAGCCTGCTGAAATAGAAAACGTAAAATTCAGGAGATCCATCTATGCAATAAAAGATATTAAGAAAGGGGAATTGATAACAAAAGATAACGTTCGACGAATAAGGCCTGGCATGGGGCTGGCTCCGAAATTCTATGAGGAAATTTTGGGTCTATATGCAAAAGTAGACATTGAACGAGGAGAGCCTATGTGCTGGGAGTATATTAAATAATTTTGAATTTTGAATGTTGTGTGAAATGTATGCTTATTATTTGTGATGAAACTGAATGAAGCTCTTAGAGTTTAAAAGTGGAATAGTTGGAATATTATTAAGGTTGCTTACGTTAATAAGCAAGTTTATTTTAGTCGTTCATCTAGCCAAGTATTTGAGCCCCGAAGAAATGGGGGTGTACGGCGTTTTTGTGGCAACTGTAGGCTATGCTTTGTATTTCCTCGGGCTGGATTTCTACGCCTACGCGTCTCGTGAAATGCTCGCGTTGGATAAAAGTGAGTGGGCTTTCGTTATCAGGGATCAAGTGGTTTTTTATGTAATCGTGTATTTAGTTGTGTTACCTTTTCTGGTCTTGGTGTTTTTTGCAGGATTACTAAAGTGGGAGGATATTGCTTGGTTTTATTTGATTCTATCAATAGAGCATCTATCTCAAGAATCCTATAGGTTGTTGGTTGTGATACATAGGGCTAATTTTGCCAACTTGGTACTGTTGCTCAGAGGTGGAGCTTGGGTGTACGTGGTTGTTGGGTTGATGTATTCGGATGATAGTTATAGGCAGTTAGATACTGTTTGGAGTGGGTGGTTTATCGGGGCAGTATTAAGCATGCTTTTGACCGCTCGTATTTTGTATAAGGATTTGGATTGGTGTGGGGTGCGGGGACGGAGCATAGATTGGTATTGGATTCGCAGGGGTTTGAAGAATGCATTACTTTTTTTTGCGGGCACTTTAGCTTTAAGAGGAATATTCATTGCAGATAAATATTTCTTAAAGATAAATATTGGGGACGCGGCTGTAGGTGTGTATGTGTTTTTCATGGGTATGTCTAGTGCGATATTGTCCTTTATCGAAGCAGGCGTTGTTGCTCAACAGTATCCAAAAATAGTTGCAGCATATAATAGAGGCGAATATTCAGAATACAAGAGCAAAATGAAACGGATGGCAAAAGAAATATTGTTTGCTGTGGTAGTTCTGTCTATAGGGGCGATTGGCTTGATATACCCAGTGCTGGAGTTTGTGGGTAAGAGTATATATTGGCAGAAAATAGAGATTTATTGGGTTCTCGTAGTTTTTAATTGTGCGATGTGTTTCGGGCACATAGCCTATTTCCCGCTGTATGTGCGTAGGTTAGACGTAAAGATATTGATAAGCAACTATGTAGGGTTATTATGTGTGTTGGTATCATTGGTTGTATTAACGCCTAAGCTAGCCGCATTAGGGGTTGCTTTGTCAATGGTGCTATCTATGGTTTCTATTTCGTTAACTCAAACAGTTTTCATATTCTATGAAAGAAGTAATTCGAAAAGTTCTATCTTGGCTAGATAAAGTCGGTAATTCCATTTTTTCTCTAGCATTGGTCGTGGTGATGTCGAAGAGAGGAGTGGATGGCGGAAAAGCTATGCGGAGGGAATGTATTATCCTGGGTAATGGGCCGTCCCTTTCGATTGATTTGGTCAATAATCCTGGTCTTTGTGCTGGGAAGGATATTGTTTGTGTCAACTATTTTGCTTTGTCGGAAATCTATGAGGAAATAATGCCAAACCACTATGTGGTTTTAGATCCGGATATTTGGGATGATAATTTAAAGCAGGGCGTAGAAGATCGAGACAAATTTATAGAATACATGTGCAGTAAAACCAAATGGGAGTTAAATTTTTTTATCCCTGTAGAGGCTAGGCGCAGCAAAGTATTCAGTAAGCTGAGCACGAACTCGAATATAAACATTAACTTGTATAATAGAACGCCAGTGGACGGGTTTGGGTGGTTGGTTAACGGGATATATAAAAGAGGGCTTGGGATGCCGCGGCCCTATAATGTGCTGGTGGCGTCAATTTTTTTAGCAATTAATATGGGATATGAGAAGGTATATTTTGTTGGGGCGGATCATTCTTGGCATGAGGATATTCTCGTGGGAAAGGATAATGTGCTTTATGTGAGGCAACATCATTTTTATGATGACGCCGAAAATGTCGTGTTGACGCCATTTTTTAACGCAGGAGATAAAGGTGTGTTTGATATGCATCAGGTATTTTCTGGTTGGGCTAAGCTGTATTATAGCTATAAATTATTGCGGCATTTCGCAGATAAAAGTGGTGTATCTGTATTAAATGCTAGTTCAAAATCCTATATAGATTCGTTTGATAGAACGGAACTTTAATTATGTGTTCAATAATTACAATTAAGTGGATGATATGATACCGTTTTTAACCATTGCTGTTCCAACATTCAATAGGGAAGACAAATTGGGTAGGTTGTTCCAGCAATTCCTTGAAATGGACCTTTCTAAAGAGGTTGGTGGGCTAGGTATAGAAATATTGGTGGCAAACAATGCATCTGAGGATAATACGTATCATGTGGTACATGATTATAAGGAGGCATTAGAACGAAAAGGATTTTATTTTTCTTATGTAGAACAAAAAGAAAATATTGGCCTGGATGCAAACATGTTGAGTTGTTATACGGAGAGTAAGGGGGAATATGTTTGGTATTGCAGTGATGATGATGTAATTATAGAAACATTGAACGATATAGTGTTGGATATACAAAAGTATCGGCCAGGGGTTTGTATTTCTAATTTCAAGGAGGGTGGTTACGGAGAATCTAATTTGGTATTTGATTTCGATGGGTTTATAAAAATTGAAGAAAAAGAAGAGGCGATAGTACGTGACATTATTAAGTTTCCCAAGATAACAGCATATATAGCCAAAAGGGTTGAAATAGAAAAATATCGAGACTTTTTAGTTGGTCTTAGTGGTTCCTATTATTTATTTGCAGCATTGATGATGTTGATAGTGTTGGGGGAATCGCACAAATTGGTGCTAAGAAAAAAAATCGTTGCCATGTCTGATGACGACCATAGAAACCTTAGGTACTCGCCAAGAATATTTGCGAACAGATATAAAATTGCCAACCACACATTGGTATACCTAGGAAAAACTGAGTTAGCTAAGAAATTTGAAACTAGTTCACAGTTATCGGTGATTTGGTGTATTTATTTTATATTTTTGCACTGGCGGGGGAAGTATAAACTTGAGCCCAAAATATTACGAGAAGATATCATTTATGTGCTGTTGAATATATACCGAATTCCGTTAATACTATTCTGTCGGGTATGTTACAAAAAGGTTATTGCTAAGCTAATAAGCAGTCATTGATGTAATATATACAAATATGCATTAAATGTGAAATGGTCTAACTCTATCGAGTGTAGGGGGTTGTGTGATTAAAAGAATACGATTGTTACCAGGGAAATTAGAGCCCGAATAGAAAGATTGTTATAGAGACATTAGGAAAACTACAAGTGACTAGTGGAAAGAATCTGGATGTATAGAGTATACAGGTAAATAAATAATGGGGTTTGAAGAGCTTGACATTAAAGGTTGCTTCTTGGTTCATACGAAACCATTTTCAGATGCAAGAGGGTCGTTCGTAAAAGTGTATAACGATGAAGCTTACAAAGAATTGGGCTTCATTATGGAGTTTAAAGAAGAATATTATTCAGTTTCCCGAAAAGGAGTTGTTAGGGGGATGCACTTTCAATTACCGCCATATGATCATGAGAAATTTGTTTATTGTCCGAAAGGAAGGGTTTTTGATGTTTTTTTGGATCTACGAAAGAGTTCGGAAACGTTTCTTAAGCACGGTATAGTTGAGCTTAATAACATAAATTGCAGTGCATTGATCTTACCAAAGGGAATTGCGCATGGTTTTTGTGCGTTAGAGGATAGGTCAATTATGGTTTATAAGACAAGCACGGTATACCGGCAGGAATGGGATAATGGTATTTTGTGGAACAGTTGTGGAATTAGGTGGCCCGAAATGCATAATCCTGAATTTATTTCGCAAAGAGATAGAAGTTTTGAAAAACTATCTGATTTCTATTCACCTTTTATATAAGCTACTTAGAAATGAAAAATAAAATATTAATTACAGGCGCCACTGGATATATAGGTAGTCGCTTAGTGGGCTATTTATTAAAAAGGGGGTACGAGGTAAGTGTGACTCTTCGCGCAGGCTCTGATTTAACAGGTTTAGGGGGAAAGGTAGTAGAGCAGAATATTATAACGTTATATGAGAATGAAACGGCAGCGAGTTTGGCAAGTAGATTTTGTGAATTGAAACCTGATTTGGTTGTGCATTTGGCATCGCATTATGTAAGTGAGCATAAGTTAGAGCATGTTGAGTCGCTAATTGATTCAAATGTACTGTTTGGCTCTCAATTGCTGGAAGCTATGGATAGAAGTTCATGTAAAAATTTACTTAATATTGGAACTTCTTGGCAACATTATAACAATAATGTGTACGAACCGGTAAATTTGTATTCAGCGACAAAACAAGCCTTTTTGGATATTGCAGCGTATTACCATAAAGCTAGGGGTTTTAAGATAATTGATTTAAAACTGTTTGACACGTTCGGGCCAAATGATTCTAGAAAAAAATTAATTCCGCTTTTAATAAAAAACTTGGGGTTGGATACGGAAATTAAATTGTCACCTGGAGAACAACACATTAATCTGGTGTTTATTGATGATGTATTAAATTGTTTGGAGATGGGGGTGAGTAGATTACTCAGTGAGAGCCAGAATGATATGGAAGAGTATATGGTTAGTGCGGAAAGTACGATTTCCATAAAAGAACTTGTGAAAACTATAGAGAAAGTATCTCAAAAAAGCTTATCAGTTCAGTGGGGTGCGAATCAGTACAGGAATCGAGAGGTTATGCGTCCGTGGGATAGAGGTTTGATTCTACCAGGTTGGTCTCCAAAGGTAAGTTTGGAAGAAGGGCTACAAAGAGTAATTAACTGCTGATAAATGAGTGATTCGATATTTTACAAGAGCTACTTGGTAAACAAAAATGATTCCTAGGGGAGTATTACAAGAGTACGCGAGCACATTGTCGTTTATCTCCAAAATGTTGGATGTAATATGCGTTTTGCTAAGCGCGTGCGTAGCTCACTATTGGCGCTTCGGAAATTTAGATTTTTCAATTAGTTATCAAGCAGCGCTTTTGATCGCCGCAATGTTGACCTTTATCGTGTTTTCCGCATCCGGTATATATACTTCCTGGCGTGGCAAAAACTGGGTTTACCAGGTTCGAGTGGTAATGTTAGCTTGGATAGTAGTGCTTACTCTCTTGGTCGTAATATCTGTGTTTACTAAGACAAGCATAATATTTTCTCGCCAATGGATGATTATGTGGGCTTTCAGCGGCGGTGTATGCTTGGTGGTGTTTAGAATCGGTTTTTACGAATTATTAAAAGCAATGCGAAAACGCGGTTGGAACCATAAACGCATAGTGATTGTGGGTATAGGGGAGTTAGGGTTAAATGTAGCGGAAAAAATTCGCAATGCTGCATGGACAGGTTTGGATATTGTGGCATTTGTAGGTCCCGAAAATTCAGAGTATGGGCTGTCGGCCATAGATAGTATACCTGTAGTACCTAGTTCCGCTAATTTGTTTAAATTGATAGAAGAAAAAAAAGTCAACGAAGTCTGGTTAGCATTGCCTTTACGCGAAGAAGAACGAATGGTCGAAATATTAAGTGCTTTACGCCACAGCACAGTCAATATCCGCTTCGTGCCTGGTATATTTGGGTTTCGCTTGTTAAACCACTCGATTACCGAAGTGGCCGGTTTGCCGGTCATTGATTTAAGTGCCTCGCCCATGGTGGGGATGAACCGCTTTATTAAGGAGTTGGAAGACAGATTACTGGCATTACTGATTTTATTGTTGGTGAGTCCTTTGTTGGCAATCGTCGCTTTGGGTGTGAAACTGACTTCGTCGGGGCCAGTGTTTTTCAAGCAAATGCGCCATGGTTGGGACGGGCGTCCGGTAAAAATTTATAAATTTCGGACCATGACAGTACATGAGGAAGCCGATGGAGAGGTTACTCAGGCGACCAAAGGCGACACTCGTATTACACCCTTTGGGGCTTTTTTACGCCGAACCAGTTTGGATGAATTACCGCAATTTATGAACGTTTTGCAGGGGCGAATGTCTATAGTAGGACCCAGGCCTCATGCTTTGGCCCACAACGAGTTTTATAAAGATCAGATTGATGCCTATATGTTACGCCACAAAGTAAAACCCGGTATTACCGGCTGGGCGCAGGTCAACGGTCTGCGAGGTGAAACCGATACCTTGGACAAGATGAAACGGCGCGTGGAATATGATCTTTATTACGTGGAAAACTGGTCCTTGTGGTTGGATTTGAAGATTATTTTGATGACCCTTTATACCGGCTTTATTCACAAAAACGCCTATTAAACGATTATATATAAAGTGGAATTGCGATTACGAAAAATTTGGCTGGGTTTGGGTATCGCCTTGGTAGCGACGATTATTTTTCTTAGTCTCAGCTCCAACCCACCCAAGATTATCCATTTCCAATTCGGGGACAAAGTGGGTCATTTCCTGGCTTACTTGACCCTCATGGCTTGGTTTGGGCAATTGTATTTCAAACGCGTGTCTCTATTGATATTGGCCCTGCTGTTTGTTTCCATGGGAATCGGTTTGGAGATTCTGCAAGGTATGAGTGGACGCCGTTTTTTCGAGATCGCCGACATGGCGGCGAACACCATCGGTGTATTGGTGGGGTGGTGGTTAAGTGAAAATATTTTAAGCGGTTTGTTCGCCAAAGTGGAAGCTCGGATTGTTTTTAGACAGTAATAGATTTTTGCTGCCTCGGTTTATTCACAACAATAGTTCCAAAAACAGGTCAAAATGGTTCAAATCGTTCTAGTTATTGTGGTGTATGTGTTGGGTCCGGCCCTAATTTTAACCTGGGCGGTAAGGCGCTTTCGTTCCGGTGTTAAACCGGAGTTCTCCGAAGTGGTGGCTGTCACTTTTGCTGTAGTATTGCTGGGATTGCTGATTTTTTCCAATCTTAAATTCGTCAGTGACCAGGATGCGGATGAAACCCAGCAGGTGGTGTCAGCGTTAATATCGCGCTACGATTTTCCCGTGCAGGCCAAATATCAGGCTAGACCGGCTGTGGATGGTATAGCCCATCGGCGTTACTTGGAGATTCGGGTCTATGGAGTCGCGGCGCCTAAAGAGCAAGAGAAAATACAGGAGATTGTAAAAAAACTGCGCAAACAAGTTGCTAGTAAGCCCATCGTGGTCAATTTTTTTAAGGAAGAGGTGTGGCAGGAAAACCCGGACGGTTCCCGCTTGCCATTACGTGATCAGGAACAATTAATGAAGAAAATCCGGTTAGAATAGTCGCTGGAAATTTGTCCCTATAGAGCAAACTGTGAGCTGTGGCCATTGAGCCAACCCCCGATTTCTGGTAACTTGTAGTCCCTTCAAAATTTAGAAATTTTCCCCAAAATTCATCCCCTTCAACACTGGGTGTTGAGGGTTAACAGGTTGATATGACAAAATTTATTTTTATTACGGGCGGTGTGGTGTCTTCCCTGGGTAAAGGCATTGCATCGGCGTCTTTGGCTGCGGTGTTGGAAGCGCGTGGTTTAAAAGTAACCATGATGAAACTGGATCCTTACATTAATGTGGACCCCGGTACCATGAGTCCTTTTCAGCACGGCGAAGTGTTTGTGACCAATGATGGCGCCGAAACCGACTTGGATTTGGGGCATTACGAACGCTTTGTGCGAACCACTATGACCCAACGGAATAATTACACCACTGGTCGTATTTATTCCGATGTGATCCGTAAGGAACGTCAGGGGGATTATCTCGGCGGCACGGTTCAGGTCATTCCGCACATTACCGATGAGATCAAGCGCCGGGTTATGGAAAGCGCCGGAGATGCGGATGTTTCCATGGTGGAAATTGGCGGTACGGTCGGGGATATTGAGTCTTTGCCCTTTCTTGAGGCCATACGGCAAATGGGTGTGGAGCTGGGGCACGATCGCACCTTGTTCATACACCTGACCTTATTGCCCTATATACCCACCGCAGGGGAGCTTAAAACCAAGCCCACGCAGCACAGTGTTAAGGAATTGCGCAGTATCGGCATCCAGCCGGATGTGTTGATTTGTCGCGCCGATCGTCCCGTACCGGCGGACGAGCGTCGTAAAATCGCCTTGTTCACCAATGTGGAAGAGCGGGCTGTGGTTTCCGCTATTGATGTGGACAGTATTTACAAAATTCCCATGATGCTGGAAGAGCAGGATCTGGATGATATTGTGGTAGAAAAGCTCAAGCTGGAACACATTCCAAAGCCGGACTTATCGCAATGGCAGGCGGTAGTGGATGCGCTGGACAATCCCACCGGCGAGGTGGACATCCACATGGTGGGTAAATACATGGACTTGACGGAAGCGTATAAATCCTTATCCGAGGCCTTGGTCCATGCGGGAATTCACACCCGTACCAAAGTGAATATCAAGTATATTGATTCCGAGCAGATTGAAAAAGAAGGCACCCGCTGCCTGGAAGGGACTCAGGCCATATTGGTTCCCGGTGGTTTTGGTGATCGCGGTGTGGAAGGTAAAATTGAGGCGGTTCACTATGCTCGTACTCATAATATTCCCTATCTGGGTATATGTTTGGGTATGCAGGTCGCAGTTATTGAGTATGCTCGCAACGTGGCGAAACTGGACGGAGCTCACAGCACTGAATTTGACCCCGAATCCGAGCATCCGGTAATCGCTTTGATTACGGAATGGACCACTGAGACCGGCAAAATCGAAAGACGCACCGAATCGTCGGATTTGGGCGGTACCATGCGCCTGGGCGGTCAGGCCTGTCAGTTGATGCAAGATTCCCGGATTCGCGAATTGTACGGTAAGGACGTCATTGTGGAGCGGCACCGGCATCGCTATGAATTCAATAATCGCTACCTCAAGATATTAGAGGAGGCCGGTTTGGCCATTACCGGAAAGTCATCGGATAACAACCTGGTGGAGGTGGTGGAAATTCCGTCTCATCCTTGGTTTATTGCCTGTCAGTTCCATCCCGAGTTTACCTCCACACCGCGCGATGGCCATCCCCTGTTTAGTTCCTTTGTGGATGCGGCACGGCAGTTTCGACAGACCCGAAATTTAGAAAAGACGGCTTAGACCAGCGTAAATACAGAGGCAAAGCGTGCGATGAAATTATGCGATTTTAAAGTGGGTGTGGATCAGCCTTTTTTCCTTATTGCCGGTACCTGCGTTATCGAGAGCGAGCAGCTGGCTTTGGATACGGCGGGCTATTTGCAAGAACTCTGCGCTAAGCTGCAAATTCCCCTGATTTACAAGTCCTCATTTGATAAGGCCAATCGTTCGTCCAGCAAGAGTTACCGTGGTCCGGGCATGGAACAAGGGCTTAGAATCCTGGAAAAGGTGCGACAGCAGATTGGTGTTCCGGTGTTGACGGATGTGCATGAAGACACGCCTCTGAACGAAGTGGCTCAAGTGGTGGACGTGATGCAGACCCCGGCCTTTTTGTGTCGCCAGACCAATTTCATCCAGGCAGTGGCCCAACAGGGTGTACCGGTGAATATTAAAAAAGGTCAATTCATGGCGCCCTGGGATATGCAGAATGTGGTGGACAAAGTCAGGGAAGTGGGTAACGAGCAGGTAATGGTGTGTGAACGGGGGGTTTCTTTTGGCTACAATACCCTCATATCCGATATGCGTGGTTTGGTGATTATGCGCCAAACCGGCTGTCCGGTGGTTTTTGATGCGACTCATTCGGTACAGCAGCCGGGAGGGCAGGGAACCCGTTCCGGTGGGCAGCGCCAGTTTGTGCCGGTCCTGGCTCGTGCGGCGGTGGCGGCCGGTATTTCCGGTTTGTTTATGGAAACCCATCCCAACCCGGATCAAGCCTTGAGTGACGGGCCCAATTCCTGGCCACTGGACAAAATGGAAGCCTTACTGGTTTCTCTAAAAGAAATTGATACTGCCGTCAAAGCGTCTGCCTTGGCCCTGGATTGAGGCAGTTCCCGGCTGGAATACAGCAAATGAAAGTGCAATAAGCAATAAACAGCAGCAAATGAAAATAATGGAGTAAAGAGTGAGTAATAAGACAAATATTTCCGAAATTCGTGCCCGAGAGATTATTGATTCCCGAGGCAATCCCACGGTGGAAGCGGATGTGATTCTGGCTTCCGGCGTCATGGGACGTGCGGCGGTACCTTCCGGTGCGTCTACCGGATCTCGCGAAGCGATCGAACTGAGGGATAATGATAGCAGTCGTTATCTGGGCAAAGGGGTTCGTACGGCGGTAGCCAATGTGAATGGTGAAATTCGTGATGCCTTGGTGGGTATGGATGCCACTCAGCAAGCACAGTTGGATGAGAAAATGATTGCCCTGGACGGTACGGACAACAAAGCCCGTTTGGGGGCCAATGCCTTGTTGGCTGTTTCCATGGCAAGTGCCAAAGCGGCCGCCGCCGCTGTTAATCTGCCCTTGTATCGCTACTTGAATCCCGGTGATGAATATCAAATGCCGGTCCCCATGATGAATATCATCAATGGCGGTTCTCACGCCGATAACAGCGTGGACTTACAGGAATTTATGATTATGCCTGTGGGGGCTCCCAGTCTTAGTGAAGCCGTGCGTTACGGTGCGGAAGTATTTCATGCTCTGAAAAAAGTATTAAACAGCCGGGGGTTGAACACCGCGGTTGGAGACGAGGGAGGTTTTGCACCGGATTTACCTTCCAACGAAGCGGCGATTGAAATCATTCTGGAAGCGGTGGAAAAAGCCGGCTACAAAGCCGGTAAAGACATTTATATCGGTATTGATGCGGCGTCTTCTGAATTTTATAAAGCGGGCAAATACGAGTTGGCTTCGGAAGGTAAAAGCCTGAGTTCAGAACAAATGGTGGATGTGCTGGAAGCCTGGGTCAATAAGTTTCCTATTTTGAGTATTGAAGACGGCCTGGATGAAAATGACTGGGACGGATGGGGTGGGTTGACTCAACGTCTGGGCGGCAGAATTCAATTGGTAGGTGATGACTTGTTTGTTACCAATACTAAGATTTTGCAGGAAGGCATAAGCAAAGGTATCGCCAATTCCATTCTCATTAAGGTAAACCAAATCGGTACTTTGACAGAGACCTTGGCGGCCATAGAATTGGCTAAATCCTCCGGCTACACGGCTGTGATTTCACACCGGTCCGGTGAAACAGAGGATGCAACCATTGCGGATCTGGCTGTGGCTACCAACGCCGGTCAGATTAAGACCGGTTCCTTGTCTCGTTCCGATCGTATTGCCAAATACAATCAGTTGATTCGAATTGAGGAAGAACTGGGTGCCAAAGCCGTTTATCCCGGTAAGGCTGTATTCAAACAATTGAGCTAGTCCGTGCCGGGGCATGACGTCCCGGCGGTTGCCATGCCTGTTCATTCCTGGATGAGCAGAGATGAGGGAATAATGGTTAAGTGCGCGAAAAATTCAGGGAATATCGGGAATATTTCCAAATTTTTCAGAAGCAATTGACGATTTTGCCCTTATATTATGCCATTCATGGAGTGGATCAGAGGTTCCCTAAATGAAAGCACTCATCACCATACTGGTATTGCTACTGGCCGTTTTGCAATTCAAGTTATGGTTTGGGGATGGCAACCTGCGGGAAGTGTGGCTATTGCGTGACGCCATAGAGGCGCAAAAAGTGGAGAATCAGGAATTGCGCAGACGCAATGCGGCTTTGGAAGCTGAAGTACAGGATTTGAAAAAGGGCTTGGAAGCCGTGGAAGAGCGTGCCCGCAGTGAGTTGGGTATGATTAAAAAGGACGAAACTTTTTTTCAAGTGATTGAACGGGGTTCTTCCACCACACCTGTTCCTGGACGTAAATAAGAGGTCCGTCGGTTTTATGGAGAGCAGGCAAGGCCGGCGTTTCTGGGGGGTGATACCTGCGGCTGGTGCGGGTAAACGCATGGGATCCCAAGTACCCAAACAGTATTTGCCTCTCGCGGGTAAAACCGTGATGCAGCACTCCGTTGAAGCTCTATTACAACATCCGGAACTGAATACAGCGGTCGTTGCCGTGTCTCAGGACGATTCCTATTGGTCAGAATTGGCATTGGCACTCCCGGGGAAAACCGTGCACCGAACAGAGGGTGGGCAGGAGCGCTGCCACTCGGTATTGAATGCATTGGAGGCGCTGGGCAGCTTGGGCGCAGAAGCTACGGACTGGGTCTTGGTGCATGACGCTGCTCGACCTTGTGTGCGCGCTGAAGACATTCAAACCCTGATTCAAACTTTGCAAAACGACCCGGTGGGCGGCCTGTTGGCGGTCCCCGTCAGCGACACTATCAAACGGGCTGTGGTATGCAATGCGGATAAAACCGGTACAGAGGGGCACAGCAGAGTAGAAACCACGGTGGAACGCAGCGATTTGTGGCAGGCACAAACCCCGCAAATGTTTCCTTTGCGTGCCTTGACCGATGCGCTACACCAAGCCTTGCAGCAAGGCTACTTAGTGACTGATGAAGCGTCCGCCATGGAATTCGCGGGTCATCAACCGCGACTGGTTCCAGGACGCACCGACAATATCAAAATCACTCGCGCTGAGGATTTAGCCCTGGCGGAATTTTATATACATCGGCGTAACGATTCTTAGAAACTACAGAAATTTGCAACGACAGGAATACCCATGCGAATAGGACACGGTTTTGATGCACACCGTTTTGGCGACGGGGACAAGGTTATTTTGGGTGGTGTCAGCATCGCTCACGACAAAGGTCTGCAGGCCCATTCCGATGGTGATGTATTGCTGCACGCTCTGTGTGATGCTCTATTAGGAGCAGCCGGTTTGGGTGATATAGGTCGCCATTTCCCCGATACCAGCGCCGAGTACGAGAATATCGACAGTCGTATTCTGTTGCGTCACGTCATGCAGGAACTGAGTTCACGACATTGGGGCGTGGCCAACTGTGATATGACACTGGTGGCGCAACAACCTCGCCTGGCGCAACACGTACCCGCTATGTGCAACAATATCGCTACCGATTTGGGCATAAAGCCGGATTGTGTCAATGTGAAGGCAACCACTACCGAGGGCATGGGCTACACCGGTCGTGCCGAAGGAATAGCGGCACATGCCGTGGTGTTGCTGGTAAAAACGGATGTCTGATCCGCTCCTGGAGCAATTCCAACATCACCTCCAAGAATTGGCCTTTGCCTTTGGTGCGCCTCAAGCGAAAGGTCGCTTACGATGCAGTCCCACGGATTTTAAAGTGTGGGAACAACTCTCTTTTACTCCCAGTGGTGACGGTGAACATTGGTTTTTCCAAATCGAAAAAACCGGGTTGAATACCGAGGAGGTGGTATCCCACTTGGCCAATCAGTTAAAAGTCAGCAAAGTGGACATAGGCTATGCGGGTCTAAAAGACAAACATGCCGTCACTACACAGTGGTTCAGTGTCAAGCTGGCAGGTAGAGATGTACCGGCAGCAGCACAAATTGATACGGACCAGTTGCAAGTGCAGCAAATGTTGCGCAACCAGCGCAAACTGAAAACCGGCGCTATTGCGCAAAACCGGTTTGAAATTCGCGTTAATGAACTTCAGGGCGATCGGGAATGGATTTGCGAGCGTGTCAACACTATCCGCGAGCGTGGTGTACCCAATTATTTTGGTGAGCAACGTTTCGGTCACAATGGGCAGAACCTGTTTCGGGCCAGGGAGATGTTGCAGGGAAGAAAAGTCAAAAGTCGCCATTTACGCGGGCTGTACTATTCCGCCATCCGTTCTTTTTTGTTCAACCGGGTATTATCTCATCGTGTGGAGCAACGGTGTTGGAATCAAGCCTTGCCGGGCGACGCCATGTCCTTGGATGGCAGTCGTTCCAGTTTTATTGCCGAGCATATCGACACAGAAATTGAGCGTCGCCTCACGGAGTTTGATATCCATCCCAGTGGCCCCTTGCCGGGGACTTGCGGTAAGAGTGGTTTGGCGAGCGGGCAGGCAGCGGAATTGGAACAAGCCATATTAGAGCCGTATCAGGAGCTTTGTTCCCAGTTACAAGCCAGTGGCTTAAGCCAGCAGCGGCGCGCCTTACGCCTGGTGGTGCCCGATATTGAGCTGAGCCTTCAGGATGATGTTCTGCAACTGGCTTTCAGTCTACCCTCCGGTGCTTACGCCACCACAGTATTGAGAGAGTTAGTGTCGTAGTATTGTAGATTGCTGCGCCCTACCTCCATCCCTGGAGTCGTGCGTCGAATCACCATCGCTGAGTTTGCATGCCGCTGGAATTTTTGTAGGGCGGGTTAGCTTACGTAAGCCGGTGAGAAAGAATCAACCGCTCTTGCGCAATAACACATACAGTGCCCCCGTATCTCCGTCTTTAGGCATGGCGGAATGGAAGGCCAGAATGCGTTGATCGGAGCGAAGCCAGTGGTTAACCTGCTGTTTTAGAACCGGTTGATTATTTTCGGAGCGGTGACCACGGCCATGGATCACTGTCACGCAACGGTAACCCTGTTCACTGCAATGGATCAGGAACTCGGTTAATTGATGTGCGGCGGCATCGATGTTGGTGCCGTGTAAATCCAAAATTGCTTCGCACTGTAGCTGTCCCTGCTTGAGTTGTTTCAGCTTCCTCGGTTGTACGCTGCTGTCAGCGTAGTGAATGATTTCATCAGGCCGGGTCGGTGGAGCGTATTCTGCATGGGTAAAACCCGTTGATATTGCGGCGGCCGTGGCCTGCAGTGGACTTTTTGGTCGGATTTTGCCGCGATACGGTGCAACTTTGTCATGAACCAGGGGTTTTACGCCCTCCATGGCTTGCTGAAACAATTCTTGTTCATCCTTGTTTTGGTCGGTAGTGTCCGTTTTCGATGAATTTTGACTGGGTTTTTTACTCATAAATAGCTCATTATCAAAATTTTTACCAAATTGTACTGCAATAATCGGAATTATTTCCTAAGATAAACAACGTCGTGCAATAACTTGTCAGTTCAGTCTCTTAACTTTAAACTGCGACATTTGAAACGGGACAGTTTAACCGGCTTATATGCTTAATCGGTACCCATGCGAATATTAATTAGCAATGATGACGGTTACCAGGCCCCCGGAATCCAATGTCTGGCGCAAGCGTTGCAGTCGGTGGCTCAAATCACAGTCGTCGCACCCGACCGCAATCGCAGCGGAGCCAGTAACTCTCTTAGCCTTGATAGTCCCATACGTGCTACCACCATAACGGATAATATCGTGGCTGTGGACGGAACCCCTACAGACTGTGTGCATTTGGCTATTACCGGTTTGTTAGAACACGAACCGGATATGGTGATTTCGGGTATTAATGCCGGTGCCAATATGGGGGATGATGTACTTTATTCCGGTACCGTTGCCGCGGCCATGGAAGGTCGATTTCTGGGTTTACCAGCATTGGCTGTATCCCTAAGCGGGGAAAAATTTCAACATTTCGATACGGCGGCGAAGGTCGTATTGCATTTACTGAAAAGCCTAAACCGACAGAAACTGGCGGCAGATACCATTCTCAATATCAATGTACCTGATATTCCCTGGGAAAAACTTAAAGGAATTGAAGCCACGCGTCTGGGGCGACGCCACAAGTCTGAACCGGTCATAAAACAACTGGACCCCAGAGGCCGCCCCGTATATTGGGTCGGGCCCGTGGGCGCGGAGGAAGACGCCGGTCCGGGAACGGATTTTTATGCAGTGAATCATCATATCGCTTCGGTAACCCCGATCAAAGTGGACCTGACCCAATACGATACCATTGAAACCGTGTCGCGCTGGTTGGAGGAGAACAAACTGACATTATGAGTACGAATACACGTCACCGCGGAATTGGTATGACATCGCAGCGCACGCGCGAACGCTTGGTAAAACGTCTGCATCAACAAGGTATCAGCCACCCGGAGGTGCTTGATGTGATTCGTACATTACCACGGCATATTTTTGTAGATGAGGCTTTGGCCAGCCGCTCTTACGAAGATACTGCATTGCCAATCGGATACAGTCAAACTATTTCCCAGCCTTATGTGGTTGCAAAAATGACCCAAGAACTATTGGAGTCTGGGCCTGTCAACAAAGTGTTGGAAGTGGGTACGGGATCCGGATATCAAGCTGCTGTATTGGCCAAGTTGGTCAGCCAGGTGTTTACGGTAGAACGGATTCGACCATTGCTCAACGCGGCCAGACAGCGGTTTTCCGAATTACGGCTGTATAACATAAAAAGCGACTATTCTGACGGTAGCTGGGGCTGGGATGAACATGCCCCTTTTGATGCCATCATTGCAACTGCCGCGCCGGCAGACATTCCCCAGGCATTGTTGGAACAATTAGTGGACGGGGGGCGTTTAATTGCACCGGTGGGAACAGCGGGAAGTCAGGAACTGTTGTTGGTTACACGGAGCAACTCGGGTTTTGAAACCCGCTTGTTGGAAAAAGTCAGTTTTGTTCCCATGTTGGAAGGAATTCAATGAAATTGTTTTCACCCTTGTATGAAAGAGCCATGCGGTGGGCTGCGCACCGTCATGCTCAATGGTATTTGGCAGTGTTGAGTTTTGCTGAATCATCTTTTTTCCCCATTCCTCCTGATGTGATGTTGGCACCGATGGCTTTAGCCAACACACGGCGCGCCTGGTACTTCGCATCATTGACTACAGTAACATCCGTGCTTGGTGGCGTATTAGGTTATCTCATTGGTGCATTTGCATTTGATGTGATTGAGCCGGTAATAATCACTTGGGGCTACATGGAAAAATATCAATTGGCGGTGAATTGGTTTACAGACTATGGAGTCTGGGTAATTTTCATAGCAGGGTTTTCACCCATTCCCTACAAAGTGTTTACCATAGCCTCCGGTGTAGTGGCTATGGCTTTTGTGCCCTTCCTGTTAGCTTCCATTTTAGGAAGGGGGGCTCGGTTTTTTCTGGTTGCCGGACTCATGGTATGGGGTGGCAGTAAAATGCAGGAAGTGTTAAATCGTCATGTTGATCGCATTGGTTGGGCAACAGTAGTTTTAGCTGTGTTAGGGTTTGTGATTATGGAACTGCGGTAAACAGGAAAAGACCGTCCTAACATAATGAATGGCGATATGAATATAACCTTTTCTGATTTCAAAGGGGTTATAACCGTATGAGACAGGTTGTTTTTTACGCCAAAAAACCAAAAAAGTCCTGGATAAGCCAAATTCATTGGACAAGTGTTGCGATTGTCATGATAATCGCTAGTGTACCAATGGGTTGCGGGGCACATGTCTTTCATGTTGTCGAGAGGGGAGAAACTCTGTATTCCATTGGTTGGATGTATGGTTATGATTATCATACTTTGGCGGAATGGAATCAGATTCAAGCGCCATACACGCTAAGAGTTGGACAACGCTTAAGAGTTAATCCAATGTCTCATGCGCAACCGGCATGGGCCGGAGCGGACAAGAAGCACATCACAGAAACCGATGTCAGTACTAAAGGACACTGGGTAAAAACCGATAAGCGAATTAAATACAACGCAGAGGTGTATAAATCCGGGGAAGAGCTGAAACAGACAAAGCAACAGGTTTCACAACAATCTGTCAACAATGTTAACTATAGTGTTAAAAACAGTGTTAAAGCCAGTGTAGAAAACACGATTCAGTGGTTATGGCCCACACGTAGTGGCCGCATTGTTAATACATTTAAGGCAGGCAATCCTGGCGAACGAGGATTGGATATTGTGGGAACGGAAGGTCAATCTGTGTATTCAGCATCATCCGGTAGAGTCGTGTATAGCGGAAGTGGTTTGCCACGGTATGGGAAGCTCATCATAGTCAAACATAATGATATGTTTTTAAGTGCGTATGCGCATAATAAGGAATTGTTGGTTAAAGAAGGTGATGAGGTTGGTAACGGACAGCAGATAGCCGTAATGGGAAACACGGGTAGTCAGAATCGCAGTAGATTGCATTTTGAAATTCGCCATCACGGGAAACCGGTTGATCCCTTGCTTTTTTTACCTACACCAATTCCGAAACAATTTAATTGAAAACTATTGTTTAAAGAGTTGTGCATATGTTGGAAAATAAAGACGAACCAGAAACTGACCCTGAATTGGATGATATCGTGGATAGTGAAGATTTAGTATTAGACGATGATGAAACCGATGTTTTAGTGGATGAAGTCGAAGAGACTGAGGTTGAGGAAGAATCAACACCGGCAAAATCCAAAGTATACGCCAGGGGGGAAGTCACCGAGCGAGATCTGGATGCGACCCGAATCTATCTCAGTGAAATCGGCTTTTCACCCCTGCTATCAGCCAAAGAAGAAGTATACTATGCGCGGTTAATTGCCAAAGGCGATGAAGACGCCCGCAAACGCATGATTGAAAGTAATCTGCGTTTGGTGGTGAAAATTGCCAGGCGATATTTAAATCGTGGTTTGGCGCTTTTGGATTTGATCGAAGAAGGTAATCTGGGTTTGATTCGTGCCGTTGAAAAATTCGATCCGGAACGCGGCTTTCGCTTTTCCACCTATGCGACCTGGTGGATACGCCAGACTATCGAACGGGCTATCATGAATCAGACGCGTACCATTCGTTTACCCATTCATGTGGTTAAAGAGATAAATATCTACTTGCGCGCGGCAAGGCATTTATCCCAGTCATTAGATCACGAGCCCAGTCCGGAAGAAATCGCACAAATGCTGGATAAGCCCATAAGCGATGTTAAACGTATGCTGGGTTTGAACGAACGCGTGACATCAGTGGATGTGCCCCTGGGGCGCGATAGTGATAAATCCATATTGGATGCAATTCCTGACGAGCAAAATGTCGATCCTTCCGTTTTGTTACAGGACGAAGATATTCAGTCCTGCTTGGACTTGTGGTTGGGACAGCTCAATGACAAGCAGCGTGAAGTGGTGGAATACCGCTTTGGTTTGCACGGTCGTGAGGTTGCCACTTTGGAAGAAGTGGGTAACGAATTGGGGGTCACCCGTGAACGGGTGCGACAGATTCAGTTGGAAGCGTTGAAACGCTTGCGTGAAATCATGGAACGCGAAGGCTATTCGGTAGATAACATACTGAAATAGTATGAGTCTTTGAGTTGTTTAAGGCAGCAGGATAGCTGCAGCGACATGCCGTCCTTCGTGCATGAGAATGTTATAGGTTCGACAAGCCGCCGCTGAATCCATAACTTCCAGGCCGATACCTAAATCGGAGAATTCGGCCATCACATGGGCCTGAGGGAAGACTAAACGCGAACCTGTGCCCAATAGCAGCAATTCCGGATCCAGCTCTTTGAGTTGAGTTAACAGCGGTTCTGACAACTCTTCCACATGGCGTGCCGGCCAGTCGCTAATCAAGCGGTTAGGCATAATCACGAAACTGTTCGATAAGGTCCGTTCCTCAAATCCGACACCGTTGCCGGCCGGTGACATAACGGTGATTTCATGAGCATTGACACTGCGAATGGTGTAACTTGAGGGGTCCAGTTCCTGATTGATTCTCATTGTATTCTCGCTAACGGGTTGTGGTCAGTTAATTTCATGGGTGTTGATGGAGTAGCCGCGGTCCTTGTAAAACTTGTAGTTTTCTCTGGCAGCTTGGCGTAACGCATCATCTCCGTGAACAAATTCAACCACACGGTCAAATTGGCTGAAAAAACCGGGAATTTCGGCGGATAGATTAATCATCACATCCGCATGAATTTGAGCATTGTACCCGAAGCCAATCAGGATGGGGGAGGCAGGTGGGTTGGTTGGCTTATCTGACGTGATTTCGTGGGGTAAAAAGCTACCCTGCCGGAAAGTCCACAGCATCTCGTCCAAGCGTAGCGCCTGTTGTTCTGAGCCGGTATGGATGTATATGGAGTGGGATAGGTGGTACACCTTGTCCACCAATTTACAGACGAATTGTTCACTGGGCTGTTCGCCCAGGATATAAAAATCGATTTGAGTCATGACTTTTTCTTACTACCCTGTTCTTCGACACATTGGTCAATCAGGAACTGTGTCAGTAGGGGTACCGGTCTGCCGGTTGCGCCTTTTTCCGCGCCGGAGATCCAGGCGGTGCCGGCAATATCCATGTGGGCCCAGTGATATTTTTTGGCGAAACGTGATAAAAAACAAGCAGCAGTTATGGTGCCTGCGTCTCGACCGGCGACATTGGGGATATCAGCAAAATTACTCCTCAATTGTTCCTGGTATTCATCCAGCAATGGTAAACCCCAGGCCCGGTCACCGCTCGCTTTACCCGCATTAAGCAATTCGTGGATCAGAGGATTGTGATTCCCCAATATTCCCGTTACATGGTGTCCCAGGGCGATAACGCAGGCACCGGTTAGCGTGGCGATATCCACAACTTTATTCGGTGAATAGCGTTCAGCATATGTCAGGGCGTCGCACAAAATTAAACGGCCTTCCGCGTCAGTGTTTAGTACTTCTATGGTTAAGCCGGACATGCTGGTGACGATGTCACCTGGATTGGTGGCATTTCCGTCCGGTTTGTTTTCACATGTGGGCACAAGGACTACTACATTGAGAGGCAGATTGAGTTCAGTGCAGGATTTCATCACACCAAATACGGCAGCGGCACCACACATGTCGTATTTCATTTCATCCATGGCTGCAGACGGTTTTATGGAAATTCCACCGCTATCGAATGTGATGCCCTTTCCCACTAAAACTACCGGTTTTTGGGTTTTGGGGCCGCCCTGATATTCAAAAACAATAAATTTGGGAGGGCGGCGACTGCCTTTGGCCACACACAAAAAAGCACCCATCTGCAGTTTTTCGATGGCGGCTTGATCATGAACTGTGACTTTCAGTTTGTCATGGGTTTTTGCCATATCCTTGGCTTGTGAGGCCAGGTAGGAAGGGTCACAGACGTTCGGGGGCAGGTTGCCCAGGTCTTTGGCCAGTTTGACCCCGTTAGAAATGGCAATGCCCTCGCGTACTGCTTTTTCGCCTCCGGCTAAATCACTGCGTTTAGGTACACAAAAGATGAGTTTTCGCAGTGGGCGGCGCTGATCGGCTTTTTTGGATTTAAATAGCTGAAATTCGTATAAGGCACTGTTGCTGATTTCCACTGCCTGGCGCACGTTCCAAACCATATCCCGGGTTTTAACGTTCAGTTCCGTCAGATAACAGGTACCTTCCATGGAGCCGGTTTCATTAAGAATGGATGCGGCCTTGGAGATGATTTTCCGATATTGACTGTCTCCCAGTTCGCGTTCCCGCCCGCATCCCACCAACAATATGCGTTCAGCCAAAGTGTTGGCAACATTGTGTAGTAGCAGCGTTTGGCCGATTTTTCCTTCAATATCTCCACGTCTGAGTAGGCTGGATAGAAACCCGTCGGTGGCTTCATCCAATTGTTCGCCTGCGTTGCTAAGACGCCTGGGCTCAAAGACGCCGACAACAACACACGCAGTACGTTGTTTCTCGGGGCTGCCGCTTTTAACACTAAATTCCATGCCTTGTTCCTTTATGAATTCACACCTTGGTTGTATGATTGGCTTCGTGAAACCCACAAACACAAGTCCGGGGTTCGCCCAAATACCGCACACACGCATAATAGTTTAATCCATGTACTATTGTGGACAAAGTTTTTAGTGCGGAAAAAGTTTTTGTAGCGGCGATTTTGATAAATTTTTACCCGGATCAGGGTATACTTGCCGTCATCTGCTGGGGTCGGGTTCAAATCATTGGTTATAGAGCGCTATTTAACAAAGGAAATCCTGCATAATCTGCTTGCCGTGTTGGCAGTGATTTTGTTGATTTTTATGGGGCGGTATTTTGCCCGTTATTTGGGTTGGGCTGCAGAGGGGTTTATATCCGGATCCATCGTGTTTGATTTGCTGGTGTTACGTACTTTAAGCGCCATGAACCTCATCATCCCATTTGGATTGTATATTGCGATTTTCCTGGCCTTTGGACGTTTGTATAAAGACAGCGAGATGACGGCTCTATCAGCCTCTGGTATAGGGCCTCAGCGTATTCTTCGTTCCATGTTCTGGCTGACGTTGTCGGTTTCAGCCGTAGTTGCCGTGTTGTCATTGCTGGTTTCCCCTTGGTCTTTTGAAAAAGCTTTACAGATACAGGAACGCGCTGAAGCCAGTGGTCGACTGGAGGGTGTTTTGGCCGGTCACTTTAACCGGGTGAATGCCAAGCGTAAGGCAGTGATCTATGTGGAAGGGGTGTCCGAGGACCGTAAGCGTATTAGTAATGTATTTGTTCAAATGAGCGATGGAAACACCTTGGATATTTATTCAGCCAAAAGTGCCTTTTATGATCGTTCTGACACTACCGGGGAACGTTATATCGTACTGTCGGAAGGACATCGGTATGTAGGGATTCCCGGAGAAGCGGATTTTCGAATTCAGAGTTATGAAAAAAGCGCTTTTCGGGTAGAGCCCCCCAAGATTGTGGAAAAAAACCGTACCCAACGCGCGTTGAGCTCTACCGAATTGATGCGTTCGACCGATGTGAAAGACCGGGCGGAATTTTACTGGAGACTGTCCTTACCCTTGTCAACCTTTTTATTGGCCATGTTGGCCATGTTGCTCAGCAAAACCTCACCACGCAGAGGTCGTTTTGCCAAGTTGTTTCTCGCGATTCTGGTGTTGGTGATTTATAACAATATGGTTACGGTTTCGCGTTCCTGGGTAGAGCGGGGTGTGTTACCGCCGGAACTCGGTATGTGGTATGTGCATATCATTGCTTTTACGGCCATTGTATTTTTCCTCTATCGCCAGATTGGATTCAGTTGGATGCGTCAACGCAAACAAATCCTGCGGACATCTTGATTATGAAAATACTGGATCGGTACATTGGCTGGAGCGTTATTATCAACATGGTCGTTGTCATGGTCGTGTTGCTGTCCTTGTTTACCTTCGTCGGGTTTTTCGAAGAGGTGGATTATATCGGCAAGGGCCGTTACGGTGTCAGCGAAGCCATATTGTATATTGTCTTAAGTTTACCCAGTTTAATTAGCCAACTGATGCCAATGACGGCTTTGCTTGGCTGTACCGTGGGATTGGGAATGCTGGCGGGTAATAGTGAGCTGGTGGCCATCCGCAGTGCCGGGGTATCGTTGCGACGCATAGTTTGGTCGGTAATGAAAGTGGGTATTCTGGCCATGGTCTTTGTGGCTGTAGTGGGCGAATGGGTGGGGCCGCACAGTGAGCGCTTGGCTCAGACTCTACGTTCTGTGGCCCTGTCCAATCAACTGAGTATGGGGGGCAAGCAGGGGCTTTGGGCAAAGGATGGAACCAATATTATCAATGCCAGAAAGTTTCTCCCAGGGGAACGTCTGGGCGAAATCTACATTTATGAAATGGATGATCAACATCGTCTGATACGGTTAATACAGGCGCAAACGGCTTCCTACCGCAATGAACGCTGGATTCTGGAAAATGTTCTACAAAATGAACTCAAAGAAAACCAAGTCATTACCGCAGCAAAAAAGGAACTGGCCTGGGATACAACGATCAGTCCGGATTTACTCAGTGTAGTTACCGTAAAACCCAATACCTTGTCTACCTGGGGCTTGTACCAATACATCGAATATCTACAGGCGAATGGATTGAGTTCCAGTAATTATGTTCAGGCTTTTTGGTCTAAACTGGCTTCCCCGTTAGCAACCGGTATTATGGTGTTATTAGCCATACCCTTTGTATTTGGTCCTTTGCGCTCGGTCAGTGTGGGCCAACGGGTATTGGTAGGAGTATTGACGGGTGTGGCATTTCATCTTCTTACCCAAACATTTGCTTATGTGGGGTTGGTTTTTAAACTGAACTCAGCCTTTAGTGTCTTTTTGCCACTGATTCTGGCGGCGATGGCGGCTTATTGGCTGTTTAAAAGAGTCTATTGATCTGCTGTTTGTAATAAAAAAACGGTGGGCTTGCCCACCGTTTTGTTTTACGACTCACCTGCCTGGGTTACAGGATAGGTTACAGGATAGGTTACAAGACCATACCGTCATTGTCCTTAATGCCTTTGATTTTTGGCAGGTTAAGTTCCTTGATGCTGACGGTCTTTTTGGCCACGAGGTACTCTTCAACCACATCCCAAATTGGTTTGCCCTCCAGCGGTCTGGCCACGCTGGCCCAGCCCGCCACAGAATATTTTTTATTGGGGTCCAGTTTCTTACCTTTCAGTTCCATATCGGTAATGCGCTTGCCTATTTTTGCTGTAGGATCCATAGCAAATTTCAAACCGCCAACACGAACCATGTCACCGCCTTGTTGAAAATAGGGATCTTCATTAAAGAGATTGTCACCCACATCTTCCAGAATATCCTTGATTTGCTGGCCGGTAAACTGGTTCAGTGTGGCCGTGGGGTAGGTTATGGCAGTTTGTGTCATCACGTGTTCGCGTGTAATAGGTTCGCCTGGAAGTACGCTCACACCCCAACGAAAACCGGGTGAAAACGCAATCTCAGCACCTTGCACATCCATCATCGCGTCCATAATCAGTTGGTCAAAAGTACCATTGAAATTGCCGCGACGGTATAGCAACTCGTCACAAACCGCTAATTTTTGGTTCAGTTTCTTCTCGTATGGGGCTCGGACTTTCTTAATGTATTTGGACATTTCCTGATCCGGTTCCAGGTAATTGGAGAATACCGGTAACAAAGAAAATGCAAAGTTTCTGACCTTGCCATTTTTAACTTCAAAATCCATGACCGAAAGGAATTTTCCGTTGGAGCCGGAATTGACAACCAGGGTAGTACCCCCTTTGTTTTTTACCTGTACAGGTCGCGGAATAGCGTCATGGGTGTGGCCGCCGAAAATGACATCGATGCCGGAGACTCGGCTGGCCATTTTAATATCCACATCCATGCCATTGTGAGATAGAACCGCAACTACTTGGGCACCCTCGGCCCTGGCTTTGTCAACCGACTGTTGCATCTTGTCGTCACGGACACCAAAACTCCAATCGGGAACCATAAATCGCGGATTGGCAATTGGTGTATAAGGAAAGGCCTGGCCAATGATGGCTGTGGGAATTCCATTAATTTCTTTGATCACGTAGGGTTTGAATACATTTTCTTCCCATTCGTTATCAATAATGTTTTGTGCAACAAAATCGATGTGTCCCTCGAAATCTTTTTCCAAAACTTCTTTGACCCGATCCGCACCAAATGTGAATTCCCAATGGCCGGTCATCACATCAACACCCAGCAGTTTACAGGCATCCACCATATCCTGAGCATTGGTCCACAATGAAGTGGCTGAACCTTGCCAGGTATCACCGCCATCCAGTAATAGTGATCCTGGACGCTGACCGCGGACATGTTTCACCAAGCTGGACAGGTGAGCGAATCCGCCTACCTTCCCAAAGCGTTTGGCCGCTTCAACGAAGTCAAGATAAGTAAATGCATGGGCTGCCGCTGTACCTTCCTTGATGTTGTAATATTTCAGAAAATTCTTACCGACAACATGAGGGGGGTTCCCATTCATGCTGCCAACACCGATATTGATATTGGGTTCACGAAACCAAATGGGCAGTAACTGCGCATGACAATCGGTAAAATGCATCAACGAGACATTACCGAACTTGGGTAAGTTATACATATCGTCCGGCGCTTTATTGGTCAAACTCTTGGCTTGTCCCGGTAAATGTACACCGGCGAGGCTGGCTACGCTCAGCATTTGCAAGAATTCTCTACGAGATATATTCATCCCAAACCTCCAGGGAAGTAATTGAATTTTTATTTCTAGGGTACGGCTAAGTACGGGCAGCGAGCATTGTATCCACAACTTTGGAACGTTTCTAGTATCATCACCCGTTTGTTTTTATCTACTTATGACGAAGTTGTAAATAAAAAACCCGGTTGGAGTCTACGCTCCAACCGGGTTTTTTTACAAAGCCTGCAACACTGTATTATTTTCGAACTCCGGGACCATTGAAAGTAATTCCGTTGCTCATATAAGTAAGAAAATACTCCAGATTGCTGTACTCTTCACCTTGTGCTTTAAACGGTTTGGCACGTACCTGTTTGTTACAGCCGGTTACACGACGGTGCAGTGAACCCATGCCGCCCCACTTGGACCGATAGACCGGGAAGTGAGAAGTGTGGCCCAGACCCGGGCTCAACAAATCGGCGCGGATACGGTTACCGGCATTATCAATGTGGCAGTGAGCACAGGAAACATTCAATTGGCCGCGACGGGCATAATAGAATTGTTTGCCTTGATTGTAAGCCTCCAACGCCCGTTGATCGTGCGGGATTTTTACATCGATTTTCTTGCCACGAGTGGTATATGCCATGTACGCAGAAATGGAAACCAGTTTACCTTTTTTGTATGGTAAGGGTGCTTCACCATTTTTAACTCGACAGTCGTTAATGGCTTTTTCCATGGTTACAATTTTCCCCGTATCTTTGTCAAACTGGGGATAATCGTTGCGTACGCCTATACCACCGTTACGAAAACAACTGGCATAGGTTTTACCATTTTTAAAAGGAGTGTTAAACAGCTCTTCACCTTCTTCAACCGCAAGCTCATACGGGGGAAATTCCTCGATGGCTTCCCATTGTTCTCGGGATGCGGCATCAATGGCATATACGCCATTAGCGTATTCTTCCAGTGGTACATTGGGAAAACGTTTAAAGAAATAGTCTCGAAATGCTTTTAGATCCGATGCTGGATCTGCCTGTACTATCATCGGCGCGGCGGTAATTGTAACAGCCGCGACCGCAGTCATCAGAAGTCTCTTCATTGTTTGCTACTCCTCCTCGGAATTGGCTTGTCCTGGGCGGTACCCCGCCTCTGGTTATCGTTATTTAATTTTCGCTGTTCCAGAAGCGTTTTTACCTGTGTTGTCAACCCAGCTCACATTGACATCGTCTCCAGCAGATCCCCCTTTGAATCGGATGGAAAGGTAGGGGTTTTTGGAAACAGCGGGGCCCCAGTCAGCGGTAGCGACAACTTTACCTTTATGCTCACATTTGACTTCCTGGATAAAATGTTCCGGGATTTTTTCCCCGGTTTTTTTATCTTTACGCAACCCGGTTTCCATCGGGTGGCTCATCAGCGCTTTCACTTCAGTCACGCTGCCTTTGAGTTTGGCTCGAATACGAATGCTTTTTTTAGCCATTGAAATGTTCCTCTGTCTTCGATGTTCAGTAAATACGGAATTAACCGCCGCAACCGCCGATGGTTACTTTCACGGTCTTGGAATTGCTGTACAGCTTGCCGCCGGATTTAACAATTGCAGTAATCGGCGAGGTTTTACCCATTTTAATTCGCGTGGAAGCAAAACCGGTGGCATTGCTGGCCAAGTTGAAGTTGCACACCAGAGGTTGTGGGTTTTTTTCTACCAACACCGTAATGGCTTCGACATTGGACATTTTAGTGGAAATGGTAATAGGTACAACGGCACCGTTTTCTGCGATGTCTGGAGCTTTAATTTTGATGTCGCCGCTTTGTTTTGTATCACTGGTGCCGTGCAGCTCGGAAAGAGCTTCGCTAACGGTTTTGGCCTTAAAAGATGCAGACGGCCACGCGGCCAGTACCATGCGTGGAGTCAGCAGGCCGGCACCAATAGCTGTGCCTACCATACTTCCGGCAATTGTGCCTTTTAAAAACGTTCTACGTTTCATACTCTGAAATCTCCTGTAATAACTATAAATTTCTTATAGGGTATAAATGAATTCAACAACCAAATCCAATTCTTTCTCAGTCAGGATTTTGTGTTTACCAAACGGAGGCATAATGGTATTTGGAGATGTCACAGTGGCATCCCAGATTTTGGCGCGTAGCTTGGCCTTATCCGGGTAGCGCGCTTTCATAGCAATTAACTCCGGACCGATATTTCCCGGCAGTTCCCCACCTTTGATTTTGTGGCACGCGAGGCAGTTGCCTTTTTTACGATCAAAAGCCACTTGCTTGCCATCATCGGCCATGGAATCTGCGCCCACGGCAATACTGGGTGTCAGGCAAATACCGCTTAGGGTGAACATGGCACCAAAAGCAGCTATCAGTTTAACAGCGGATTTCCGCGTTGCTCGCATCACTTCCTCCTTAATTACTCACTTTTATTGTTCGATTGACGGATGGAGTTGCATGAGACGGGTCCAGACACGATAGGGTAAATAGTCTGCGACTCTGTCTTAGTACTCCACCAGTCCAACTCACCGGCTTTAATTACATTCCCAAAGGGAAATGACATGGCTGTTATTGTTACTAAACGTTATAGTGTCGCCAAGTCCGTCTCATTATGATTGCTTCTTATTACTTGCTATTCATGCGTATCTTGGTAGTCAGTACAGGAAATACCCCTACTTTATACTGAATCCCAGTCGCTACGCATAAGACCCTAACATTTACGAGTTTCATCCAGTCGGTCAGACAGTACTATATTTCACCCAACAAAATCAAATATACGAACTCAATTATTATACAAGAATGATAAATGGGCAGGTTTTGGCGGGGGTGGTTGATTTGCGATCACTTTTTCCTTTAATTGTTGTATTTTCGCTGTCAATCGCAGCTTTTCGGTACGGTTGTTTTCCGCCAATTTCAGGGATGACTTAAGATGTTTTATGGCGCCATGAATATTTCCAATCAGTCGATAGTGATCCGCCATGGCTTCATGGGCTTCTTTGGGTTGATTTAACCCGGTACAGGCTTGGGCTTTAAGTTTATATAGTGCTGCATTGTCGGGGGTTTGGCGCAATTGTTTATCCAGTAATTGCAGGGCCTGATGGGCTTGTTGATTTTTAATCAAAGAAGAAACATGGAGTGACGTCAAAGGTAGGGCATTGGGATAAAAAAGACGGGCCGTATCTAATACTTTAATCGCATTATTATATTCCTTTTGCTGATATTCGATTTCAGCCTGAGTAATAAGATAAGGCAGGCGCGGACGGTCTTTACGTATGATGTCATTGATCAATTTACGAGCAGTAGAATACTGTTCATTTTTTAGATGAATAATAGCTTGTTCATATTGCTCCACAAACACGGCTTTGCTGTTTCGTGTGGGAAGGCCGCTTTGAGAGGATTTTTTTTTGCTGTGATAGTGGTAATACAAACGGGCTGTAGTCAACGAATAGTTCGTGGCATCCTGCGCCTGCAGGGGTTGAATTTGGGCGGCCAATTCCTGGCTGTCGGCAATACGTGAGGCGGTGATGGGGTGGGTCCGTAAGAATTCCGGTAGACCCGTATCGGAATACTGGTGTTGTTGTTGTAGTGTTTTAAAAAACGTCGGCATGGCTTTGGGGTCAAATCCGGCTTGTGACAGCAGCCGAATACCGATGCGGTCGGCCTCATGTTCATAGTCGCGGGAATAACTTAATTTGCTTTGTACTGTTCCGGCGATTGTGCTCGCCAGCACCGCATTACCTACCTGGGCATCGCCAACGGCCATTGCTGCGAAAATAGCCAAAATGGAAGGCCAGGTCATTTTGCTGCCTCGATCCATGCTGCGTAGCAAGTGGCGTTGGGTTACATGGGCTATTTCATGCGCCAGAACCGAAGCCAGTTCGTCCTCACTATGGGTGGCGAAAATCAATCCGGTGTGGATACCAATGTAGCCGCCAGGTCCGGCAAAGGCGTTGATTGAAGGGTCCTCAACAATGAAAAACGTAAAATTTTGTTTTTCTTCCATATGTGCTGCCAATTTATCCCCTAAATTCTGAATATACTCAGTACTCAAAGGATCATCCGCCAGTTTTAAGGAATTTTGGATGTAATTTAGAAATTCATCCGCTAAACGCTTTTCTTCCTCGCGGGACAACACTACATCAGCGCTACTGCCCAAATCAGGTAATTCAGACGCAACGACGGGGATCACGGAAATCATGAAAATCTGTGCGCACAAGGCAATCAGGGTGCAGTGTAAAATTTTGGATTTTATGTTTAGCATTTTTCTAGGTCGTAAGTGGGGCTTAATAAATTGTCCCCCAGATTTGCTTTCTTTGACAGCTCCGGTGGAAATAGTTTTAATTCCAACTTCTTATATTTATCACAAAGTAAAACCTGGTTGCCAACCGCGCGGCAGCTGTTGCAATTTTCACTAATTTGGAATATAAGTTGTCAATTGAATACTAATGAATCACAAAAATTAGACGATAATGCTAGTAATGACATAAGGAGTTTAACATGGCAGATTTTGATCAAGAGTTGGATGCAAGCGGTTTGAATTGTCCTCTTCCCATATTGAGAGCAAAAAAGAGCTTGGCAACAATGGAATCCGGACAAGTTCTAAAAATTATTGCAACAGATCCGGGATCGGTTAAAGACTTTGAAGCCTTTGCCAAACAAACCGGCAATGAGTTATTAGACTCCGGTGAAGACGGTGGGAAGTTCAACTTCCGTATCAAAAAAGCTTAAGCATTTTACCCTTAAACGATTTATAAGGTGGGACATGCATGTCTGATAAAAAACTGGCAATTATTGCAACCAAGGGATCCCTGGATTGGGCTTATCCTCCGTTTATATTGGCGTCAACTGCAGCGGCTTTAGGGTATGAAGTAGAGATATTTTGTACATTTTATGGTTTGCAGTTACTACGGAAAAAACTCAATTTACAAATGTCATCATTAGGGAATCCGGGCATGCCCATGCCGATGCCCATGCCAGTTTTGTTTCAGGCCCTGCCCGGTATGCAGGCCATGATGAGCACCATGATGAAGCAAAAAATGAAAGCCAAAGGTGTGGCCAGCGTAGAGGAGCTTCGGGATTTGTGTGTTGAAGCGGGAGTGAAGCTCATTGCTTGTCAAATGACCGTGGATTTGTTTGAATTTCGAAACGATGAATTTATCGACGGAATCGAATATGGCGGTGCGGCTACTTTCTTCGAATTTGCCGGACAATCGGATATTTGTTTGTTTATTTAGTCGACACCACAAGAAATACAAAAAACCCGGCAATTGCCGGGTTTTTTGTGCATGTAAGAAATTTTTATAAAGCCGGAGGCG